>JAGLCZ010000521.1 GCA_023145975.1 Candidatus Hydrogenedentota bacterium
CCTTTGATGCGGTATTTACTGAGGGCCCCATGGATGCCATGCGGCTTACCACCATGGCGCTCAAGGAGGGGGTCGACCATATTGTTGCTGTAGGTGGTGATGGTACGGTGAATGAAGTTGTAAATGGTTTTTTTGAACAGGATCGTCCCGTCAATTCGCAGGCACTTCTGAGTATTATCAGCAGCGGTACCGGTGCTGATTTTAGTCGTACCTTGAGGTGGGGTGAAAATCTGGATAGGCAAATTATGCAGGTGATGGAGGGGGAAGTGCATAACATTGATCTGGGGCGCCTTAAATATTGGGATGATGCTGCCGATGAAATGCGGATACGATATTTTAATAATGTGGCGAGTTTCGGGTTGAGTGGTGCAACGGATCGTGCGGTAAATCAACTGACTTTTGCTCGAAATCTGGGAGGAAAATTTTCTTTTCTATGGGGTACTCTCAAGGCATTAATATATTACCGGGGTGCCCGTGTACGATTGCAGGTGGACGATAAGTTTGATGAAGTATTAAATATAAATACTGTTGCAATATGTAACGGAAGTTTTTTTGGCGGGGGTATGAAGATTGCTCCGTTGGCGCATCTTGACGATGGACTTTTTGACATTATTGTAATTCGCCAGACCGCTTTGGTCAAATTCTTAAAAGGTATATCGTCGGTATATCGGGGGAAACATCTTGAGAAAAAAAATGAGGTATTTATGTTGCGCGGCAGAAAAGTGACGGCCGAACTCGAAGTAGACCAGGGAGAAGTGTTGTTGGATGTAGATGGCGAGGCACCTGGACGGTTGCCCGCAACTTTCGAAATCGTACCGAGTGCTATTCTGATGAAATATTAAATGAAGAAAAAATTCTTCGTACTACAGCGATTCCCTGCAACGATTGGATTCCGGTCGCACGAAATACGACCGGAATCGCAACCATTACACTCACCGGAAATACTACTGGCGTGATATACGCCGCCCCTGCAAATTACTACCGGGCATCGTGTCAGGATGCCTGGCACTTGAACATGACTCATGTTCCCAGTAGAAATTGTAACTGATTGAGATTCCGAAGGGCGGAAACATGCTTTTTTTTTGTAAAATAGCGTACACGTTTTTTTCAGGAGAATTTTTGAGGTATTCCCGTGTATCTATAATTTGACGCAGGAGGGCATATTTTGATACACTCTACAGTTCGTATATGTGGCGATTCTATATATCGCTTCATTTGCTTATTGTTATTTTTATGTAGTGGCTATACGCAAGGTATGACACATTCTGTTTCCATCGCGGTGACGTGGTATCCTCTGTACTTATTATGAGGTGCGTAGTCCGCAGGGGCGGAGTGTGTGTTTTGTGTATTCCCTGTATCATTTAGATTGAAAGCTGATAGTTTCATGTTTGAAAGCCTGGCAAAACGGCTGGATTCCGTATTCAAGACCATTCGCGGTCAGGGGCGCCTGACCGAGACGAATATGCGTGATGCGTTACAGCAGATTCGCATGGCATTGCTTGAAGCGGATGTCAATTTTCAGGTGGTGAAAAAGTTTATCGCTGATGTGCAGGAAACTGCATTGGGCGAGAAAGTGTTGGACAGCGTTCATCCCGGTCAGCAGATTGTGAAGATTGTTCACGATCAATTGGTCAAGTTGATGGGTGAGCAGAATACGCCGCTGATACAGGCGAAGAAGCCGCCTACAATAGTGATGCTGGTGGGCTTGCAGGGGCAAGGTAAAACGACCAGTGCTGGCAAGTTGGCTGTGCATTTGAAAAAGGCTGGCCACAAGATATTGCTTGTCGGTGCTGATGTGTATCGTCCTGCGGCCATACGCCAATTGGAAATAGTTGCGCAGCAGGCAGGTGCCGAGATGTTTAGTCTTGGCGAAAATGCTGATCCGGTAGAGACTTGCCTGATGGCATTGGGTGAAGCCGGTTTGCGCGGTTGTGATACGATAGTGCTTGATACGGCAGGGCGTCTGCATGTTGATGAAGACATGATGCTTGAGGCGCGCCAGATTGCCGACCAGTTGAATCCGCATGAAATTCTGTTTGTGGCAAATGCTATGACCGGTCAGGATGCTGTGAATTCGGCGCGTCAGTTTCACGCGGCGTTGCCGTTGACTGGTGTTATCCTGACGCAGATGGATGGTGATGCCCGTGGCGGTGCGGCAATCAGTCTGATTGAAGTGACCGGTTGTCCCGTGAAGTTTGTTGGTGTTGGCGAGAAACTTGATGCCTTGGAGCCTTTTCATCCTGAGCGCATGGCGAATCAGATTTTGGGCATGGGCGACATTGTCTCGCTGGTTGAAAAGGCGCAGCAGGTTGTTGATCGTGACAAGGTCGAATCGTTTCAGAAGAAAGTGCGTAAGGGTGCTTGGGATCTTGAAGATTTCCTTGACCATATGCGCCAGGTGCGCAAGATGGGCAATATAGGTGATATACTGCAGAAGATTCCCGGCATGAACAAGATGATGCCTCAGGGTATGGATACGGCCGAAGATGAATTGAAGTATACGGAGGCCATTATTCTTTCCATGACGGGGAAAGAACGGCGCAGTCCGAATTTGATTAACGGGAGTCGTCGTAGACGTATTGCGGATGGCAGCGGCACGAGTGTGCAGGATGTGAATGCGTTGCTCAAAGATTTTCAGAAGATGAAAGTAATGATGAAGCAGATGATGAAGGGTGGAAAAGGCAAGGGTAAGGGCAAGCGTCGGGGCGGTATGATGCCCGGCGGTGGTTCGTTCCCGCCCATGCCGGGTTTTTAGTAGGATATATGCAGGTGGTAATGGCCTGATGATATAAAGCGTAGCGATGCCGTTTTGATAGGTATTGTTCAGTGTAATGTGTAGCGAAAAGGCTACCGAGAGGATAATCATGTCGACAAAAATTCGTTTGAAACGTGGCGGACGCAAATCCAAACCTTATTACCGGATTGTAGTCCAGGATTCGCGTGTTCGCAGAGATGGCCCGGAGCTGGAAATTATCGGGTTTTATCATCCGGCTGCACGCCCTGAACCGGTCAGCGAGGTGAATGTTCACCGTGCGCTGGACTGGTTGAAGAAGGGTGCTGAAATGTCGGATACTGCCCGAAGCATCTTAAGCAAACTAGGTGTGTTGCGTCATCATCATGACGGCACTGTGCCGGAGGAAACAACTGCGACCCTTACGGGTGGTGTAGTTGAAAATAGAGGCTATAATGCCCCGCCTCCTCCGGAAGAGGAAAAGCCGGAAGTGGTTGAAGAAGTCGTGGCTGAAGAAGTGCCTGCAGATGCTGTTGCGGATGTTGCCGCAGAGTCGGATCCAGTTGAAGCGGATGCGGAAACGGATGCATCGTAATGGCTGCTAAAGAGTTAGTAGAATTTGTTGCGAAGAAACTGGTGACTCATCCTGAGTCAGTGCAAGTGCGCTTGATTGAGGGTGACGAAGGTCAGACTGTCCAACTCACAGTAGATGAGTCGGATATGGGCTGTATTATTGGCAAGAACGGACGCACGGCCAAGGCACTGCGCACGTTACTTTATGCTGCAGCAACAAAATCACAGACCCAGGTCGGACTCGAGATCATCGACGCGTCGCAAGAATGACCGATTATGGCCAATAACTGGCTTCATATTGGTCGCGTGCTTGCTGTGAATGCGGCACACCGGCGGATACGTGTTAGCGTTGTGCCGGGGTGTGGCGATGTGTTTGGCGATTGTGCCCGGTTGCGGTTGGTTGTAGAAGGCAATGCTCCTGTTCAGGTACGCATTCGATGTGTACGAACAACGGGCATGGAAGCGACAGTTGAATTGACGCCCGGTATAAGCCGTGATGTAGTGGCGACGTTAAAAAATGCGGATGTGCTGGTGCCCGCTTCAGCGATGCGTCGAAGCGATTCGGATCCGGTGGGATTGCATGATTTGCCGGGTATGCGTGTTATGACGAGTACCGGTGATTTTCTGGGTACAGTGGCTAAAATACAGGATACACCTGCTGGTGGTATTATGCGTTTGCAGTGTGATAATGCGGTGATGGCGACAGCGCCGGTAACCGATGCATTTATAGAAGAAATTGATTTGGATGCAGGTATCATTACAGTCAAGGACCCGGAAGCTTTTTTGGTATTTGATTTGGATGCTTGCAGTAGAAAGTCGTCGCGTCGTGCGGCGCAGGATTGATTATGAGGATTGACGTCCTCACATTATTTCCCGAGGCGTTCATGCCCATGTTACGCATAGGTGTACTGGGACGAGCGTTGGAAGAAGGTTTGTTGACAGTATCGTTGACAAATCCACGGGATTTTACGCATGACCGTCGGCGTACGGTGGATGATACGCCTTATGGCGGTGGTGCGGGTATGGTCATGCGATGTGAGCCGCTCACAGAGGCGGCAGACAGTTTAATCGGAGTGAACTCCCTGGAGCATGTGGTGTTGCTTTCCCCCCGGGGGCGTGTATTTAATCAGCAGGTGGCGCGTGAACTGGCAGGTTTGCGCGACATAGTGTTGATTTGCGCACGGTACGAAGGGGTGGATGAACGGGTGTCTCAACAGTTGGTTACAGACGAGATATCTATTGGTGATTATGTACTTAGCGGCGGCGAATCTGCCGCGCTGGTGTTAATCGAAGCGATTAGCCGTATGTTGCCCGGTGTCGTTGGATCGTGGGAATCGGTAGAGACAGATTCTTTTTTTCACGGTCTGCTGGGACCCCCGCAATATACGCGCCCACCGCAATTTAAGGGAGATAACGTGCCGCAGGTATTACTTGAGGGTAATCATGCGGCTATACGACGCTGGCGACGTAAGGAAGCACTTCGTGTTACCCATGCGCGTCGGCCGGATTTGTTACAGCAGTTATCAGAAGAAGATTTAGAATTACTGGCGGAACTCGGTGCTGAATTACCGACGCCGGAAAAGGAGAATGAGTAGTGAATGTAGTACAAGAATACGCAAAGACACAAAGTAAGGCGGCCGAAAACATCCCGAAATTTAATGTTGGGGATACTGTACGCGTGCATTTTCGCATTGTTGAAGGTGAAAAAGAGCGCATACAGGTTTATGAAGGCGTTGTTATCAGTCGTAATGGTGCGGAAAGCCCCACCGCTACATTTACGGTGCGTCGTATTGCTTTCGGCGAAGGAGTGGAACGTGTTTTCCCGTTGCATTCCCCGCGCATTGAGAAGGTGGATGTAGTCCGTGAGGGGCAGGTACGTCGCGCCAAACTCTATTACCTTCGTGACCGCGTTGGTAAAGCCGCACGCGTTAAGGCCCGCGGCCGCGCCCAATAAATTCCCCCGAAAATTATTTTTTTGCCTGTGCCAGCGTGTATCTAAACACTGCTGGTACAGGCGTTTGTTTGTTCATGCTTTCCATTCTATAAGGAAGGGTGATCAGTGAACCCGTCCGGGGGTCATCAGAAAAGTGGCATTATATCTGATGTGTCCAAACCAGCCTGTGTGCAGATGATGACGTACCCGTATCACATGATACCCGCATACCTGCTGCAGCCACCATGCATGTAGGCGAGAGGATGTGGTCAGAGAAGGGTTGTCCGGAAAACCGTAATCAGCCATCGTCGAATCTCCTGTCGGCAGGAAAGCCCAAGAGTACCGTTGCAGCGCCGACATTACTTCAACTTGCTCCTGTCATATATCCATTATACCATGTTTTTCTAAACCTGTATTGAAATGCTGCTATTAGACAAAAGATGGTTAACAGGGCGAACAGCCCTGCATCTGATTTTTTATCACAGAATATTTTTTTGTTTGGCAAAGCCCTGCCTGTTTTTGTATGATTACATTCTTGTAACCCTGTAACCACGCATAAGGAGTCTTTTCATGTTTGATGATCTTACACGTTTTAAAGCTGCTGCAACGGGGCGATGTTCTTCCTGGGATGTTTCCGGGCGTAACCGTGATGTGTGGCAGATACCTGCGGGAAAAACGGTAACCCTTGCTGATATTCAGGGACCGGGACGCATTACGCATATCTGGATGACACAGCCCTGTCATTATCGCAGTGTGTTGCTGAAAATCACCTGGGATGATGCTAAAGAGCCGAGTGTGTTGGTACCGCTGGGCGATTTTTTTGGATTGGGACATACCATTGTCAACAGTTACCAGAGTTCTCTTTTCACTGCATCCACGCAGAATAACAATCAGATGGAGCAAGGGTGTGCGTTGAATTGTTATGTGCCTATGCCGTTTCGAAAACGCGCTCATGTGGAACTGGTCAATGAATCCGACGAAGACCATTTTCAGTATTTCTATGTAGACTATGAAACCTATGATAAGCCGCTGGATGCGAGTGAGATGTATTTTCATTCCGAATTCAGACGGCAGAACCCTTTTGGGGGCTGGGCGCACGAAATCCCGGTGAATGAGCCTTTGGTGGATGTGGCGAACAAGGAGCGGGTGGCGTGGAATAACAATTATGTTATTTTGAACAGCAAAGGTGCCGGGCATTATATTGGCTGTAACCTCAGTGTTACCAACTTTGATACGCTGTGGTGGGGGGAAGGGGATGACATGATTTGGGTGGATGGCTATAAGTGGCCTCCCGATCTGCATGGTACCGGCAGCGAGGACTATTTGAATCAGGCGTGGGGTATGCAGAAGAACGCTTTCGACCGGAACGGCTCCTCCATACACGAAGCCGATACCGGGGGGTATCAGACCAGTTATGTACATCACCTTGAGAACCCCGTGCGTTTCAATAAGGAAATCAAGGTAACTATCGAAGTGGGGCATGGTAACCATCTGCGGAACGAAGTTAGCAGCGTTGCGTACTGGTACGCCAAAGAACCGACGCAAGTCATCGCGCCGCCGCCCGTGGAAAAACGTGCTCCCGTGAAAAAGGATGCCTATAATCGCTGGGCGCCTGATCCGGAAAATCAGAGTACCACCCAGAAAATAAAAATGACATCAGAAATGCGTGAAATCAAAAAACTCTGGAAACAGACCCGCACGGATACGATCAGGAAGGTCGATACAACGCGAAAATATTTTAATAAAAAATAATATGCAAGTGGATTATTTATAGCAAAGCCCAAATGAACAAGCATAAAAATAGTTTTTTTTAAAATTATCATTTTGGGGTTGAAATTCTGATAAGTGTGTGATAAGATCATTGCAGGTAAAATTTGGTACTGAAGGGCATGCAATGTATTCTTATCTGCAAATAGGTCAAAGGGCGGTCTCGTCTTATCATGCCTGCCTTATCCTCGCGTTTGTAGTTGGTGCGTTACTTTTAGCGAGAACACCGCCAGAGGGTTTTTCGTCTGATAAATTACATATTCAATTTAGTGTGATAATTCCAGTTTTCTTGTTGGCGTTATTCGGTGCTAAGTTCTTTTCTCTTGTTTTGGATGAAGGAAGCTGGTCTTTTCGGAACTTTTTGCTTTGGCGTGGCGGGTATTATTATCACGGAGGATTAGTTGGCGGTGTTTTAGGTTATGTTCTGTATTTGCGGTGGACGGGTAGTCGTATCTTTGATGGGTTGGATTGGATGTCCCCTTTTGCAGCACTAGGTGAGGCTATAGCGCGTGTTGGGTGTTTTCTTGCGGGATGTTGTTATGGGAAAACAAGTGGTGTATTAACGGCTGTTGTGTATCCCGCCCATTCTCCCGTCTGGAGTAAGCAAGTTACATCAGGTCTGCTTGATCATTCAGCATCTGCTTCTTTACCGGTACATCCTGCGCCGCTCTATACCTCCTTTGCCATGATTGCGCTCTTTTTGTTCCTGCGAATATTGCAGTAGCATAGGCGGTTTGCAGGGGAGATTTCTTTGCATTATTTGATATGGCATAGTCTTTGTCGTGTTGTAATTGAGTATTTCAGGGATGATATGCCGCGATTGTCAACTGGATGGACCGTTACACAAACGGGTGCAGCCGGTATGTTCGTAATTTTTTTATTGCTTTTGCTTTGGCAATATGCACGGCGCGGGAAATTTGCCGCACTTCAATTCAAGGAGAAACAATTATGACGGCAGTATTACTTGTTTTGGCATTGGCGGCATCTGCGGCGCCAGATATTCATGTGGATGAAGATGGGTTTGTTACCATTACGGAAGATTCACTCGAGCAGCGTCGGGATCAGCATTGTATGCAGCTGATGAAAGAGGCGGAGGAATACTACAATAATGGCGACTATGAGGATATCTCGTTAGCTATTGAGAAATACGAACGGGTCTTTAACAGCGGCGGGGAACTTGCCGAAAATGTGCATCTTTCCATATTGTATCGTCTGTCAATGCTTTATCAGCGCTATGCTTCTGATGGGTCTTGGCAGAATAAAGGGAATGCCGACAGTTTATGGGCTGACTGGAAAGAAATATCTAAAACAGGAAATATCCCAGACGAATTTATACAGCATGCGCTGACGATTGTTAAATCACCTGAATACAAAGAAGCCCTGACGCAGGCAATAACCTGCAATAATGAGGCAATAGCGCTTCTGCAGGATAATGGCGGCATAAGATTGGCACGATTATATTTTACAAATGCGGATTTGTGTGAACGTGTCGGAGACCGATGTGGAAAACATGAGAGAATAATTAATTACATTCAGGCAAGGCAAACTGCAAGAGAAGTGATAAGAAGTGGAGGAGAAGGAAAGCCCGAAGCGAAAAACATATCAAGAATGGCATTAAAAAATACGCTTCTTTTATTGCAGCGGGAATGGGATGTGGCCCTGGCAAGTCAACTTCTGCAAGATTACAGAGAAGATCATGACTTGTTTTCTTCTATCCAACAGATATTGCAGTCTAAAGATAAGACTGAAGAATAGGGAGTAGATATATGAAAACATTGATAAAAAGTTTGACTGTAATTTTGTTTTTAGGTTCCTTTCTTTTCCTTGGTTCTGTAAACATTGCGGAAAAAGGAGACCTGATTTCCTGGGAACCTGCCCCCATACCCACGGTTGAATCTGTTACTTATTCTCCAGATGAAATAATGATGGGCGCACATACGGTACTAGGAGCGTACCCGACGGTCCTTAAATTCGAAGCTAAAAATCCGGAAGATTATGATACAAAAAAACGACCCCAGTATCGTCGGAGTCATGTATTTCGTTTCCAAAGACTGAATTA
>JAGLCZ010000522.1 GCA_023145975.1 Candidatus Hydrogenedentota bacterium
GTGATCCCGCTCGTGCTGCATTCTTGAAGCGTGAAGGTATCACGGTATCCTATGAACCTCCCGGTGTTGAGGCAATTCCGGAGGTGTTCAAAGACCCCGACCGCTATTGGATCGGGTTTTCTGCGCGTACCCGTGTTCTTTTGGTTAATACCGAGCTTGTTGCCCTCGGGGAAGAGCCCCTGAGTATTTTTGACCTTGTGCAGGAACAGTGGAAGGGGAAAGTGGCGATAGCAAATCCCTTGTTTGGAACCACGTCATTTCATTTGGCGGCATTGGTTCAGGTACTGGGCGAAGATCGAGTATTCGAGTGGCTCGACGCTTTGAAAGCGAATGGCGTACACGTAGTTTCGAGTAACGGAGAGGTAAAACGTCAGGTCGCATCCGGTCAGGTGGCTGTTGGACTGACTGATTCTGACGATGCTGTTGAGGCTATCACCGATGGACAGCCTGTTCGTGTGGTTCTTTTGGATCAGTCGACCAGCTCCGGCACTCCCCTTGGCAATTTGATTTTGCCCAATACTGTTTCATTGATTCAAGGAGGTCCCAATCCTGCTGTTGCGAAAAATGTGCTGGATTTCCTGGTGTCTGTTCCCGTTCAGATTATGTTGGCAGAATCGTGTGCTCAGGCACCGCTTACTCCTGCGGTTCCGGTACCGGACAGCGTAGTCGTTCTTGATGGTATTGTATCGATGGAGGTGGATTATGCGGCTTGCGCAACGATTCTCGAGGGTATTATGCCCCGTTTTAAAGAATGGCTGGAGCAAAAGTGATCGGAATTGCACGTCGAGTTTCTCCAATTTTTCTTTGTACTTGGTTTTTTCTTATGGGGATATTTGTGCTGTTCAGCATTGTCCCTTTAGGAAGGATGCTCATTGTTGCTCTTAACAGTGGCTCGATGTTTGCCATTTTTTCAAGTACCCGCCAGTGGTTCATGCTCGGTCGTACACTTGCTCTTTCCTTGTGGGTTGCCTTGTTGGCAGGGCTTTTCGGTGGGGCTATGGGCTATCTTTTGGGAACCACATCCTGGCGTGGGAAGACGATTATTCGGGTATTGCTTGTTCTTCCCCTGGCGATCCCGCCTTATTTTCATGCTGTAGGGTGGACCACTGTTCTCCGACCGAATGGAGTGGTTGTTGGCTTTCTTTCAGCGATTTCGGGCGTTAATCCGGCAGTATTTTCTGAGACGTTATATAGCTTTCATGGTGCGGTTTTTATTCTTGTTCTTTCCTATTTTCCCATTGCGATGCTCTTTTACGAGAAAGCACTTTCCCTTATTTCCCCCTCACTCGAAGAGGCGGCACGTGTTTTCGGTGCTAATCCGTGGCAGACATTTCTTGCTGCCCGCTGGCCTTTTGTATGGCCTGCCCTGGTGTCATCGGCAATGCTGACCTTTCTACTTGCGACTGCGGAATTGGGAGTACCCACGATTCTTAAAGTACCTGTTTTTAATTTTGAAGTTTTTATCCAATTGGGTGCTTTTAACGATGTAACAGCGGCTACATTACTTGTCCTTCCCCTCCTGTTTGTCGGTTTTCTCGTACTTTACCTTGAACGTTGTTCTATAGCAAAGCATTTCGTGCAAGCAGATGTCCGCGATGTTGTTCAGGCTGGGGAAGTTTCCCGTTCCCCCTCCTATTTTACACGTGGAATCCTGGTTTTGGCAGCAGTGGTTGCTCTGGGTGTTCCTTTTGCTTCGGTTTGTATTGATGGTATCCATACCGATGCTATGAGCAGTATGCTGAAATTGGCATGGAAACCTGCTCTTAATACCTTGCGATATTCGGTGTCAGCATCCATACTTATTACTGTATTTGCTTTTATCTTTGCGTTTATTATGCGTCGTGTTCCAAATATACTCCTTCGTATTACCGATGGAATTCTCATTACAGGGTTTGCCGTCCCGGGGACCATCCTGGCACTCTCTTTACTTTCCCTTTATGATCGACCGGGGATATCACGTTGGGTTACACCTGTAATGCTGGTGGTTGCTGCAATGAGTGTGCGCTATCTTATTGTGGGGTATCGAATTGTTGCAGGCGCAGTGGCACAGATTCCCGATGATATAATCGATGTGGCGTTGCTGGATGGTGCCAGTGGTTTACGTTCCATCTGGCATATCTATCTGCCTCTCCTTCGTGTTGCGTTTTTGATTACACTGGGTATCAGTTTTGTCTTGACTACGGGCGAGATTGGCGCTACGATTCTTCTTTACCCACCTGGAGGGGAAACCCTTGCCATTCTTCTTTACAGCATTGAGGCCAATAGTCCACATAGCTATATTTCGGCTTTGACCCTGCTGCAGTTTCTTTTCCTGTTCGTGCCGCTTACCGCCGCTCTATTGCTATACAAAGGTATCGCTGTCAGTATACGTCAAAAGTAAGTATGAACAGAATGCGCTTCCAACTTGTAATTCCGGGACACCGATGAATTGCATTCTTCAGCAAAGTCATTTCTTATGATTTAGAATGTTTGTGTTATGGTATTGCGTTTCGAGTTTGAACCTGCGTATAGATGAATAGTTGATTTTTCCTTCTCACAACTATAGAATATACCATGTGGTGTAATATGGTGATGGATGAAAGGAAAAACGTGATGATTACTGAGGGTGTGATAAAAAACGGTGTTGCGGTCTTGATTTGTCTGGTTCTATTGCTGCTTATGGCTTTCGGCGCACAGGCTTCGTATCGTGTATGGCGAATTGGCAATACAACAAACACGAACATGTCAAGTGGCTTTAAGAGTTTTGGCAATGATGTTGCGTACAGGATAGGGTACAATCTTTTCAGAACAGATGGCACAGCAGGAGGAACAATTGCCCTTACAGACGGGTTGGACGGCTTCAAACCTATTGCCTGTTATGGCGATTATGTTTATTACTGCAAATATTATGACGGTTACGGGAATGAATTGGGACGCAGCAACGGTACGGCAGGGAATGATGAACTATTTCTTGACCTGGTACCAGGTTCAGAGGGCAGCAGCGCTGCACCGGTATCCGAAATAAATGGGATGCTTTTGCTTTCTGTGAAAAAAAGCCTGTATACCACCAATGGAACACCAGGCCCCGCCACACTTATTTATGATTTTTCTCCAGTGTACAGCATGTCATCTTCTTCTCAGTATCCACGGGGTTTTGTAAAGATTGGCGATTATGTATATTTTTGTGCGGGATATGTAAACTCAAATCACGGTATTTGGCGCACGGATGGAACCACAGCAGGAACCATTCCACTAATCGAACGTTCAGATGCGCCATTGGGTGATCTGGTCAAAGGGGATGGCGTCTTGTTTTTCAGTGAAGAAGATGATACTGGCGTCAGACTCTGGATTTCAAACGGAACAGTGTCCGGCACCCAGATGCTCAAATCCTTTCCCCTGTCCGGGCCATTCGGCACTACCAACATTGTCAGCACCAGTTTTGACAATGGCCTATTGTGGTTTGGGGTGTATCCGCTGAATGAATTGTGGCAAAGCAATGGAACTGGTATTGGAACCCGCCAGATAGCCACGTTTTCCCCGTTGCCAATGGGATATGGAACACAACTAAAATACATGCTTGCAACGGGCAGCCATGCGTTTTTTACAGCGGCAGAAACAGATTTAACCCAGGAATTATGGCAGTCAGACGGCACTTCCCAGGGAACCCTGTTGGTGCAGAATGCCGGATTAAGCTACTCGAATGTGTCCTTTGAAGGCCGAATTTTCGGCAAGGCGCTTTTCAACGCGAATCATGACGGTGCCTATGAAACATGGACTGTTGACGGAACGGATACCATAAATGTGGCCGATCTTGTCGAGATATACAGCGAACCGTTCCCCTACAAAGGAGTCTACCTTGCCGCAGGAAAAGAAGGGTCCAATGCCGATCTCTATGGTGTGGCAGAAATGGAACCTATGCAGTTTCTCCAGCAACCCAGACCCAATGGATGGTACTATCCTGGCGATGATTTGGACATCTGCGTTGAAATATCGCTTTGGGCACAGGAAGATGCAGAATACCAATGGTACAAAGACGATGTGCCCATTGTTGGCGAACAATCCCCGAACCTGAATATCCCCATGCTCACCTTTGATGACAGCGGCATTTATTTCTGCCGCGTCACCCTCGCGGACAAGGAAGGTCCTTATGATTCAATAGATGCATCGGTTCGCGTGTTTGCAGAAGGCAGTGTGCCCGTGTCCAGTCCTTTAG
>JAGLCZ010000523.1 GCA_023145975.1 Candidatus Hydrogenedentota bacterium
GTACCGCTGCCCACAAATGCTGTTCGTCAAGCGGACAGCAAAAGAAACGCCCCTGCCTCACATGTCCCGAGATCGTGGTACACGTGTTGAAGTGCACGGCATAAACGGTATGGGTATCCCGCAGCGCTTTTCCCAGCGCCCTCTCATCACCGGGAACCGCGACCAGGTGTATGTGATTGGGCATCAGGCAATACGCATAAATGGACAAGCCGTATTTTTCGGCACACTCCTCAGAAAACGAAGATAGGCAAGATGATCGTCAGACCTTTCAAACACGTCCATATTGCGGTTGCCCCGCTGTGTGATATGATGCGCAAAACCCGGCACCACTATACGTGCTACTCTACTCATGACAATACTATAACACAAAAAACAGAAATAAGCAGTCTGATCCGTAGTCTGTCCCTGCTATGTCTGAGTTGAGCCAAGAAGTCTTTGTTTCTCACGCAGAAATTCGCTTTCGTCGAGGACCCCTGTTTCACGTAGAGATGCCAGTCGTTCCAATTGATCCAGCATATTCACCGTCAAAGCCTGCGGAACAAAAGATAAGCCAGCATCCGCTTCTTCTGCTTCCCCAGCGAAGACATGCTTGTTCTTTAGAATCTGATCGCGAATATAGAAATCAAACGCGACGAATACGACTCCTATGGCAGCTCCGAGAAACAGATTAATCAACCCGATTACGATTAGCTGACCCATACCTTCATAAGCAGAAAGCACTTCAGGATCTCTATTTCTAATTTTCTTCACTATTCCGAAGCGGGAAAATGATGCAAAAAGATTCCAAATACCAGCTATAATCCCGACAAGAGAGCATATCTGGATAATTGCCAGGATGAGCCACAAAATAGCGGATACTTTCTCGTAATCCGATATCCGCCGGATGAAATCCGCGCGATCTTTGGTCGTTTGAACATCCATTAACTTTTCTTTCTTTAAAGGCTTCTCAACTGCCAGATAACTCTAGAAGTATAACATAAATAGCTTGGCACGTATCTAACATGGGTTCATTATAGCGCGTACTGCTAACAGGAAAATATGTTTCCTAAAATTAATGATGTTCTCCATGCAGGAAGGATTTTCCAACTCATGACCTGGTTTTACCCAAAGACTTGTGCGCGGAAGCGGTATAGTTTACTGGCGGGTTCGTTCCATGCACCCATTGGCGCTCCTGCTTTCATGCAAATCCCTTTGAGGTAGGCATCTATATCCCATCCTTGTTCCACGGGTACCTGGGGGAGTAATAGTCCTGCACCGTGTACGCCGCTGTGTTCCAGATAAAGCCCGTCTTGTCCGATGTTTATTTCGGTAATATCATTGACTTTAATAAAGGGAGATCCCTCTTTTTCTCCCGGTAGTAATGCGGAGATTTCAATCTGAATATCAGCAAGTTCTTCTGGTTGGACAGGAGAGAAACGGGAGTCGTTAAACCCGGCGTTTATGGCATTTTCGGAAATGACCTGTGCAATAGGCACCGCACTGTTGGTATAGCCGATACAGCCGCGTAATTTTTTATTTTTATGCAAAGTGACAAAGGCACCGCACTTGCGGCGCAGCCGTGGTGTCAATGGATAATCTTCAATGTTGATGCGGTGGTTTTTCTGCGCATATTCTGCGAGGCTTTCTTGCGCAATGCGGAGCAGCAAGTGTTGCTCTTCTTCGGATAACAGTGTGTTGTCTGGTACAGGCATCGGATATTTACTCCGTTTTTGGAGGTACTGTGGGGAGACTATTTTTTTTGTCAGGGTCTGTTTTTTCTGTTTCTGTGGGTGGCTTCACCATTTGCCTGGGGCGTCGCAGTACCAACGGGCGTACTTTGTCCGGTTGTGCAGAAAGGGCGGGTTTCGAGGGATCATGGAATGTGAAGGCGGCATAACTCACGGAGTCCTGGTCATCATTCGTGACGGCTGCTGAAGTTTCATACGCCAGGATACGGGCACGGGCATTGGGCGGCAATAATTTCATCAGTATTTGGATACAGTATTTCCCATCGATCATATTGTCCGTTTCATTGAGATAGGAACGAAATCCATGCAGGTCCAGTTTCAAAAGAGGTTCAAAGGCAAGCCGGTCGAGTCGGGCAATATTTTCAGCAATGTTATCTGTAAAAGGAACATTATTATAGGCTGCACCGTATTGCGTAAAACTGCTGCTTACCACCACCAGCGTGCGTTCATTGATAATGGGGCGAATAGTGTCCGCTATGGCTGCTATGGTATTTTCGCGAACGATTCCTTCGGAGTCTGTTAATTCACCAACCAGTATGGGAACCAGTTTGAATTCCTGGAGCCGCTCCTGCAGGAACGGCAGCAGCGTCTCAATGGCAAATTCAAATTCGTGAATATGCTTGATATTGGAGTTCGCATCATAATCTATCTGATGGGATTGCATAATGGGAGAATACAAAATATAGTGTATTGCAGAGGCATCCAATGCTACAGGACCTAAAGGGGTGATGAACGTATCAACTGCAGGAATAGAGCAGTTCTCAAAGGAAACGCCATGACCGGGGGCGATAATGATAATCCGTTCATACTGTCCCGGCTGTAATGATTTGAAAGCGTGAGCGGAGATGGCACCGGCAAACTGGTAGGGAGCAGGGGCTGCAATAACAGCCGACAATCGGGAAGATACCTCAGGTACCTGTGCTTCTTCGAAATAACCTTTTACAGTTGACAGCAGTTTCTCCGGTTCCGCGGGATAGTTACCTTCCGCTACTGCCGGCCAGCGAATGATCATCTTTTGCGGCGTGGGGGTTTGTCCAACAGCAGTAGCTGTCAGCAGCGCAGCCAGCCCTAATGTAAAAAACAGAACGGTAATTTTTATATTCATGTAAACTCCAGCGATTTGGTTTGTTGTACAGCAAGCACCGTAAGACACCTGTGTCATGGTAACATACATGGCAGATTAAGCGTTTACAAACGTTCTTTTGTATTACTATTTACTGTAGTCATTAATGGCAGTGCGCAGTGCCTGGATGACGGCATGTGCGGTTTTCTGCTGCAGCCGGTTTATAAGGTTCAATTTTCCGCCTCCCTGCTTTTTCACTATCACCGTGTAATACATCTTGTTCCCTGCCTGCATGGTATTTTTCAGATCAAAATCTTCTATGGCATCGAAGGGGAGATGGTGTGCCGTACCACTGCCGAAGGGACCTCCTTGTACGTGTATTCCATCTTTAGTGATTTCGATTCGGCTCTTGCCCACCCACAGGTCAACTACAAAGATCAGGGTAAGCAGGAAAAATAATCCGAACACGATGGGGAAAAGAATGGGAGCGCCGAAATGTATCATCATTGCAATGGCGCCGCCCCAAATAGCCAAAAAGATCAACATGCCGACGGCAAGTACCGGCTGGCGTAACATGGGCGATACAATTGCGATGCCGCCCCTCGGGCAGGGTTCCATACGCAGTCCTGCTTTCCGCAGCGCTGCGCCGGTTTGTGCGGCATCTGCAGGTTCATAGTAGGTAATGGTATGACCGTCCTCATCTACTACAGAAACGGAAGGACCCAGATGAAGTGCCGCCGTGGTCATGGCAAGATCACTTTCCGCGGTTTGGAATACGGGTACTCTGAAATTAGCGGCATAGTCCACCCCCGGGATTGCTGCGTGTGCCCGTAAACGCCAGAAGATTTCGTTGTCGGAATCACTGTCGTCCGAAGCAGGTTGATCGCAGGGGACTTGTATATCCACAGGAATAGCAGTAGTACGACTTTCCTGAAAGAGTGCATTTTTTGGAATCTCTTTTTCCGTTTGCCACAGAATCGATTCTGTGGTACGGCGATTTTTACCGCTGCCCGAGGTGTGCTTCCGGATGCACTCCAGCACGACGGGAACGTCTTCTTCCGGCATTATTATGGTGGGTATTCGAATAAGCCCGTGCAGCCTGCCGCCTAAAATACCCGGCAGGGATGCCATGTGGAAAGCGGTGCCGCCAAAGCGTCGCCACTGCAGCGTGTAATAGATGGCGAAACCAGCCGCTACGGCACCAATCAAAGGAAAAAGAAGGGTAAATAAGGCAAGGTAATTTTCTTTTTGCAACTCGCCGGGGAGAAGAGCCAGCACTACCGGTAAAGAGACGATATTCCAAAAAAGGGCAAAGGCAAGGGTAAAAGCCATTTTTACTTTTCCCTGAGAGTGAATAATTCCTGCGTGCCATTCTTTTTGCCAGAGCCATGGTTCATTTGGATACTGTTCTGCCAGCACTTTATTTTCACGCGTAATCCGGCTGTTATAGATCCCGCCGCCCATGAATCCGAACCCTGCTCCCCCGAAGAGCAAGGCAAATGCCAGCATAAATCCAATAATTTCAATGCGCAGGTCTCGATATAACACAGCCTTCGCTGGATTTCGCGGGTTCACGTAACATCGAAACGGCTTCTTACTTTGGTAATACTTTTCCAGTTCTCCATGAATACGTTTATGATATCCCCCTATGTTATCGCTCATATTGCTAATGGCGACCCGCTCTCCCTGATAACTTTCCCCTTTCCATTCATAGTGATATGAGGCTTTTACATTGTAGGTACTTCCGTCGCTGGAATGATTTATAACCAATTCTGTTTTTGCAATCTGTGCGGGCACCTCTTCCCAGGATTGCATGGACATCCATGTTAGGATTGTCCAAAGTACCATGCCTGATGCACCAACCCCTACGGCGGCGAAAGGGAGTGCGAAAAGCACCATACATCCGGTTCCCGCTTTGTTACCCGTTTTTATTTTTAGCGTCATAATTATGGTTCCTTTCCAAAGTTAGTGTAAGTTTTTGCTGCTCTATAATACAAATTCGGGTGGAAAAGA
>JAGLCZ010000524.1 GCA_023145975.1 Candidatus Hydrogenedentota bacterium
CCTCCATAGTTTTCGTTGATCAGGCGGTAGGCGAGTTCCAGTGCTGCGGCAATATGATCGTCCCACCCGTTCAGTTTCGCGGCGGTTACAGGTCGTTCCCCATATTCCCAACGGGTGGGTAAATAAGCGTTTCCTTTTTCAGACATGGGAGTGCTGCTCCTTGTGTTGTTATGCTAAATAAAAGATTTCCCGGTCGAGTCCGGCAGGGCGTTCATCGAGTCGTATTGCAAAAAGAGGTTCCCTTTCCGTGCGGATACGCCGCAGCAGGGACAGAGGATCTTTTACGGAACGTAAGGGCGCGGAGAGTATCACTTCCGTCCTTGCATCTTTACCCCGGAGAAGGTGTTTAACTTCCATAACGCGCCCCGCAATAGTTTCGTCAAATTCGTTTCCCCATTCCTCAGACAGCCGTCGTGCATACCGGGCGAGAGGCGCGTTTGAAACAGATACCAACGCTCCGGGAAACAGTTCCGGTGCACCTTCAAAAAAGGTGATCGCTACTGCCGGTGCGGGATACGCCAAATCCCGGATCAGACCTGCTGCCAGATGTTCTTTATCCACATCGTCGCCTATCCATTCGCCGTTAATGGCTGAAGTACATAAACCATAGGCAGTGATACTTTCTTCACAGGAACCGCTTACCTGTCCGGGGGCGACGATTGCATTCCCCGTTATTGTAAATCGGTTGATCATACCCTTGCTGGTGAACCCTGAGGTGATCGCCATTTCATTGGCACAATACCGGTAGTTGTAGTCGAAGGCCGCCGCATTTTTAAAGGTTACTTCCAGTTCGGGGGTCAGGAGGAATGCCTGATTGCCGCACAGGTATGCCAGGAGCGTTAACGCTTCGAGTGCGCCGCAATTCAGATCGAGGGCGTGTATCTTTTCTCCCAAAGCGGGATAAGATTTTACGGATACACCGGGGTAGGAAAAGAAGTCTTTTAAGCGGTGCTCCGGAACGTGGTACAGACCTTCCTTATAGAGATATACTTCGCTGAGTCCCTGTTCTACCAGGGCGGCACAGAAACACTCTTCGCCTCCGAATACCCGTCCGATATAACGTCCGTAAGCATCTACGCGATCATCAAAAGAGCCGTGACGGTCCCGATGGGGATTTAGTTCGATATGAGAAATGCCTTTGCTGTCCAGCAACGATTGCAGTGCTTGTTGTGCCCGGACTGCGAGCAGTTTATAGCCGCTGTTTTTATAGCGTTCTGTGCTCCATAAGGCGGTTTCCAGATGGCGTTTTCGGGCATGGCTGTTCAGCACCGGTTCTTCGGTGTCAATCATCATCAGGCGCAGATCCGGCCAGGGGATTCCGTCTACCTTCAGTCCGGAAAGGGTATCGCCGTCTTTGGCATAGCATTCGTCAGTATCGATGCGGTCAGCACCTACCCATTGTCCCTGACTGATAGTATTGATTCCCAACTCGTTATCTGCTGAAATACGCTCCAGTAGTTTTGTATATTCGCGTCTTGCACCATCGGGATATATCCCATGATCTACAAGGTAATGAAGAGGACCGGGTGCGCAGTTGATAATATCGAGAAAGGCTTCTTCCAGTGTGATGTCCGCATAGACGCGGCGAATCCTTGTATTACCTTCCAGCTGCGCGGTTTGTGCTTCGACACGCATCAGATCGCGTAGGGGAGTACGGGTATTATATTCAGGCTGAAAATCCGCATCCCAGCAAAACTGTGTGTGCGTAACCGTATACCGCTGCCAGCGCTTATTGTCGATAGACAGGTCAACTGTGCAGCCCGGTCCAAATCCTTCCACATGGGGTAACACGCATCGGAGCGTATCCAACTGATCGGGGACATGTCGTGTCGCTTCGAGAGAAATTACGTCACTGAATACAGCAATACGCTGCTGCCGCGTATCCCGCAGTTCGACGTTGAAATTTATACTCATAGCCAGCGTTCCCGCCAGGACAGCTGTAGTGTACCGGTCTGTGTTCCTTCCGCATCGGCTTCAAAAGATATCTCCGTAGTGCGCGGCGTTGTTTGTAGAAATGAGCCGGACACCTGTGACGATACATCTTCCCCGTCCAGGAACACTTTTCCTGCGGCACTGTTGATCTGCAATATACTTTCATTCGGCAAAATGCCTGCATAGAGGAGGGTGCGCGTACCGTCACCGAATCGGGGGAGCAGTACCATTCCCGCCGCTGTAAATGTCAGGGACAGCGGGGATGCCAGCGAAGCCCCGCTCGTAATTTCACAGACCAACCCATTCCCGGTGACAGGCGCCTCATAGGATTGCGAGGTATCACTTTCTTCCCAGGGTGTAACTCCCTCGAGTTCCAATGTGAATGCTCCTGCAACGGCATTATCGCAGCGTGTTCTTTCGAAGCCGCGCAGGCGCACGGCAGCAGAACGTCCCGGACGTAATCGTAGTGCTACGGGATCCGATGCAAAGGGGGCGGCTGCCAGCAGGTCAAGTGCTTCCGTCAATTGCGTTGTACTTTCGAAGGTGTCTGCACTGCCGCGAATGAGGATATTGCGGTGCCAGCGTCCGTTGTTGTACCGTTGTTTTTCTACAATAGTGACGTGCCAGGAATCGAGTGCGTATTCACCCAGTGTGGGAATCATGATAGGGGCGCCTTCCATTTAGTGCGGTATGTTTTTATTCTGATCCAGTGGTCAGCAGTGCAGGCGATTCAGCCGCAGCACCGTGACGCAGCCAGGGGGTCACCAATTGCAGGGCTTCCTTCTCTGCCGCTTGTGCTACAGCAATCAGTGCGGGAAAACGTTTTCCTGTTTCCAACTGGTGACCGGCAAGGCGCACCTCCCGGCGGTCGAGTGCCATCCGTGCCGATAACGACCGCAGCAGTGCTGCCCCTGCAAGTAAGGTCTCTGCCACGACTATGGGTTCCGGCACTTCTGCCAGACACGTTTCCCGAACCCATGTCGTTACGATGCTGTGGGCGTGGTTGATGCTGGTTTCGATTAATGCGCTTGTTACTTCGGGCAGATTGTCCAGTTGAAATTTAAGACGTAATGCTTCTTCTGTCGTGAATGGAGCCATGACATTCCTTTCTTAAAAGGCCGGGGGCAGTGAAGCCCCCGACCCCTGTTCCCCCTACCAGTCGTTGGTGACTACAACCCGTGCTTTTTCATAGACAATGGCGAAATCGGTTACGAGGGTCATATACGCCCGATCCCATTGCTGATTGATCAGCTTGTCATTTTCAAGGAGCAGTTCCTGTTCGGTCAGTTTCTGGGCTGCATACCCGGCATCCAGGAACGTGATCTTTGTTTCGGGTTGGTCCGGCATAGGAACCAGTTTCATACCCAGGGGTGTCGGAAATACGCCTGTCTTTGCGAAATCGAAAATAGGCGCGTTCGTGGGATGATCCATCACCAGTAATGTACCGGTCGTGTAGTGTCCCGTTAACACGTGGGTGGGCGTGAAATGGTTTTGCAGCTGCAGCGACAGATGTCCCAGTACCAGGTCTTCATAGTTCCATTCGCCCGCTGCGAAGGAATTCAGGGTTTCCGGTGCTGTTTCTCCGGAACTGTCCCCTTCTACGAGTACCTGAGTCAGGCGTGCGTCGAGGCTGCGCCCGAGTCGCTCACCCATACGCTGCAGATGAACGCGCAGCATGTCCACCGACATTCGCCGAATTACCTCGTAAGATGCGATCACACCCCGTCCTTTTTTGTCCAGCCGTATGATACGGTCGCCGTAGCGGATCACACTTTCCGGGATGGCAGCTCCTTCGGCAACACTGCGCAGCTCTTCCTCTTTCGGATCTTCATGTACATAGGGCGTGTCGTATACAGAACCTGTGATATGTTCATCACGCACGATCAGTTCCGGATAGCGGGGTTTACTGCGCATACCTGTCAGTACCGCCTCACGTACCACTTCAGGGAAAAGCCATTTCGCGTTGGGGTCAGTGTGAAAGAAACGCTCAACAGAAATACGCTTCATATCCACGCCGAATTCCTGGGCACAATAGTCATCGATATTCGTATCCAGTGCGCGAAAAAACTGTCCGTGTGTCAGGTCCAGCCCTGCCAGGTTTTCGTATAGCTCCCGTCCCCGCAGTGCAGTCAGACGTTCGCTGTCCTGACTCAGAAACTGCATTTGCTCCTGCATTAAAGAATCACTTTGTTTCATTATCTTCAACTCCTATAGCAGTGCTTCGAGTATGCCTGCTGTGTTGTTTACTTTCACCATGATGCCGGCGGCAGTATCACCGGTGCCTGCCTGTACTGCACCGACTCCTGTTGCGCCGACAATACCTGATATTCCATCCACAGCGGGTGCCGCCCCTGAATAGGCAAAATCGCAAATGCCGCGTACGCGCACCGGGATTGCTGTGTTGTTGAGAGAGCAGGCGGCAAGTGCCTGTCCAAAAATACGGTCACCGGCGGTGAGTGTATTGTCCACCTCATAGGGGCCGATCAGTTTTACTGCATCACCGCGTGTGATGTTGATATCGCCTGTGGACGGGGTTTTGCAGGTGATGATTAATTCAGTCACCGGTCCGCCAAGGTCTCCATACGCCATAGTAAGTTCCTTTCTGTTTCTTTGCTTTGGTTACGTTGTTTTGTTCTACTGATTTAAGATGCGTCGTGCACGTTGTGCGCGATTTTGTCGGGTGTCCTCTTTGGGTTCCAGAGTTTCCGGGTGGGATACAGGACAGGGCGGATGTGCGCGGTCATAGCGTGCTTCCACGCCTGCCAGCTGCTCATCCACCTGCCGCAGTTCCATACCGTCGAAGAGATCCCGCCAGGTGTTTTCGGCGAAATTTTTACCGTCCAGTTCACGGCTTAAACTACAGAATCGGGCGATACTGTTGCGCCGTGCTGCGAGTCCGTCTTCAATCCGCGCTGTCAATGTGTCCATAGGCAGATTATGCTTTTGGGCACAGGCGGCGAGATCACGGATACTTTCCACAGCGGGAGTGTCGCACCGTTCAAAGTGAAGGGTCACGGTTTCGTCCTGACTGTGCAGCGTTATTTCGTGGTGATCCTGATCTAGGGTGTGCCGCCGATAGGTGCCTGCGAGTATTCGTTGTGCATCCCGATCCTGTTGAAGCCATTCTTTCGGATGGGGCATTTTCTCCGTTGCCCAGCATCCCGTCTCGAAGGAGTCGCCTGCAATGCGGAATCCCAGCAGAAAGTTACCTTCTTCAAGGCGCAGATCATGGTGAATACCGGAGGCGTCCTTATGGCGATGCAGCACAAAGCGTTGCGCGTCGGCAGCATTGCCGGTCGGTTCCTGCCGTGTCAGGGTAGTCAGTTTCCAATACATAGTGTTCTCCTGTTTTTAATTTTGGTTCTTCGTCATTTACCGGGAAAATCCTGCCTAATTCTCAAAAAGAAATATTCGAGAGACTTAATCCATAAGTCATTCGCTTTATAACCTTACTCTTGTTGTTCATGCCTTCGAGCAGGCTTGTATTAAAGAAAATCCTTCTTGTCCATGCTGTTCCCCAAAGTCCAACATTACACGTCATTCCAGTTTTTAGGTGACGAGGTACGAGGCGCATAAAACACCGGAATCCATGAGAGATACACAACGGCTT
>JAGLCZ010000525.1 GCA_023145975.1 Candidatus Hydrogenedentota bacterium
CAGGAATCTACAGGATTCGCCTGGGTAGTCCGTCACTACGTTCGCAGTGACGAGGATTGGAAACGGTCATCCATGAGAAATACACCAGCACTTTGCTCATTCCCAAATTCCTATTTGGGAATGCACTCTCTCTTGAAGTTCTACTTCCTCTTCTTGCCTTCTCATAAAAGGTTACAAAGTAGAACTTTGTGAACTATTGGGTTCTAAAATAGGAATTTTGGGAACCCGTCAAAAAAAGTTTTTAAACGTTGAAACATACTCCGAATCGGCATGCAGCTGAACTGAGTATTAAAAAACGGTGTTCAGTTCAGTTTTTGCTTTAAAATAGAGTACAATATAGAACAGTGAAGAACAGTATCATGCTGGCAGCTGTTTGACTCAGGAAAACTATATTGCGTAGTGTATTCGCTGGGTGTTCCTATATGGGTGCAGACAGACGCAATTTGTTGTGGTATGTGAATAACGCATCGGCAATACAGGAGAAAGATGATGAATAAATATGCAATAGGTGTACTGGTGTTGATGTGCCTTATCTTGGCGGTTTGCATCATGGGGACATCGGAAGTTGCTTACGCACAGTCTGCTGACCAGAAACTGGCTACCCAGGAGGGCTTGGGCGACAAAGAGATCGATGAGAATCAATTGCCCGGGAAATTTGAGGTGGGTCTTGCCTTCGGCTCAATTATTGCCATGATTGGTGTGATTAAGTTCGTATAAGTTTGAATGCGGGAAATGAGCACGGTACTTTTGATACGTTATGTGCTGAGCATTTGGGGATATCTGCATCGTAGCAGATTTGTATTGTAATGACTTCTCGGGTGGAAGTGCGGGAGTTAATTTGGAAGAGAAGATTTTATATCTCGATAGTGATGCGGGCATTATTGAATTGGTGCAGGATTTTCTGCAGGGTGAGTCTTACGTCTGTGAGGTGGCATCAAGCAGTGAAGAAGCACTGACGCTGCTGCGTAAAAATAAATATACCTTGTTCATGACAGAACTCTATCTGGAAAGCGGCAGCGGTATTGAGGTTATGAAGCAGGCCTTTGCTTTAGATCATGAGATGGCTTGTATTGTGACCACGGGTATGATGGATGTAAATGACTCTGTGGAAGTGATGCGGGCAGGTGCCTCTGATTTTCTGGTCAAACCCTTCCATTTGGGTGATCTTGCTTTTACCGTCGAAAAAACACTGGAACGCCGCAGGTTACTTTTGGAAAATAGGCGTTACCAGTCGAGTTTAGAAGAGCGTATTCACGAAGCAACTGCTGAGTTAGAGCATACGAACAAAGAATTGCGCAGTACTAAGGAATACCTTGAAAACCTGCTTAACAGTTCTGTAGATACTGTATTGACCAGCAATATGAATTTTCAGGTTACTTTCGTTAATCGCGGGGTGTTGGATATGCTTGGATATGCACCCTGGGAGTTGAAGGATGTACCTTTGGCGAATCTGTTTCGTGGTGGAAAAGATGAAATTGCTACGCTGTACGAGAAACTTAAAAGCGGACCTGTACAGAACTATGAAACAGAAATGATACACAAGGCGGAACGGCATATTCCGGTGATGCTGTCTGTTTCTCAAGTACGCGAGCAAGGCGGTGCTGAAGACTCTGTATTGAGTATATGCCGTGATATTACCCAGCAGAAACAGCTTGAAAACGAGTTGAAAGAGTTGACCATTACAGATGGATTAACGGGTTTATATAATCAACGCTATTTTCACGAACGCCTTCAGATTGAAATCGAGCGTGCGCGGCGGCAGGATCATCCTTTATCCCTGTTGCTTTTTGACGTAGACCGCTTCAAAAATTATAATGATACAAAGGGGCATCTCGAAGGGGATAAGGTGCTCAAAGGTATTGGCGATGTTGTGCGCGAATCTACCCGGGACTATGTAGATATCGCCTGCCGTTACGGCGGTGATGAGTTTACCGTGATTCTGCCTGAAACAGATCAGGCACTTGCACACATAATAGCGGAACGCATACGCACCTCATTTTTAGCCCGAAAATTCGGGAGTTGTACCTTAAGTGTTGGTGTTATGACCTATCTGCAGGACAGTACGCCTCAATCGTTTATTCGTTTTGCAGACGAAATGATGTATGGTGCAAAGCGTTTGGGCGGTAACTGTGTTGTCGTCTATCAGCCCCGGGAAAAACAGACGGATATTGAAAATAAAAAAACGGCAGGTCACGCAACGGTTCGCAAAAGCGACGAGCAGGGAGTACCCATGAAATTCGGAATTTGCAGCGAAATATTTAAAGAGTGGAATGATATAGAACGCACGATCAACTATGTGAAAGAGATTGGCTACGATGGGCTGGAGATTGCTCCGTTCACATTTTCTCAATATGTATATGATATTCCAGCGTCTACCCGCCGGGATATTGTTCGGTATGCGGAGCAGGCACAATTGGATATTTTGGGGATTCATTGGGTTTTTGTGGGTCCCGAAGGGGTTCACCTAACCCATTCCGATTCGGCAGTCCGCGATTTCACCCGGAAATATCTGGAGGATCTCATCAATTTCTGTGGTGATGTGGGCGGCAAGGTAATTATATTCGGATCGCCTAAACAGCGCAATGTAGCACGTGATCTTAGCTACAACCAGGCGTTTGATTTTGCACGTGAACTATTCGAGGCGACCATGCCGCTGTGTGAACAGCGCGATGTAACCATTTGCATGGAACAGCTAAGCCATCAGGAAACTAATTTTTGCCAAACGCCGGCAGAGACGGTGGAACTGATCGAGGCAGTTAGTCATCCCAATTTTCAGTTGCTTCTGGATACCAAGGCAATGACCTTTCTTCCTGAAGATCGTCCGGACGTCATTCGTAAGTATGCGAAATACCTAAAGCATTACCATGCTAATGATGCGAATCTGAAAGGTCCGGGCTGGGGTGATGTAGATTTCCTTCCCATTTTCAATGCACTTCGTGACGTTAAGTATGATGGGTATATGTCGGTGGAAGTATTTGACTTTGAAGCGGGTCCCGAGGCCATTGCCGAGAAAAGTCTGCGGTATTTGAAGCGCAGTAAAAATGCACGTCGTCAGTGATAGATACAGGGGGAACGTAATAATTTTCCCAATACATAGAACCGATTTTAAGGTGTACACTATTGGCTATACAGGATGAAGAATCTCCTTTTAATCTATTTGATTATTGGTATACCGAGGCAGCGCAATGTGATGGCATAGAAGATCATACTGCAATGACCTTGGCAACCACGGATGAGCAAGGGGCACCGGATGCCCGTCAGGTGCTGTTGAAGGGATTTGATGACTCGGGTTTTGTATTTTATACGAATCTAACCAGTCCGAAAACAGCACAGTTGACGTATATGCCGCGTGCTGCATTATGTTTCTATTGGATGCCGTTGGGGAAACAGGTACGGATCCGGGGAGCCGTGGAAAAGACAAGCGATGCGGAGGCAGATGATTATTTTGCTACCCGCCCCCGTCAGAGTCGTTTGGGTGCCTGGGCATCAAAGCAGTCACAACCGCTCGAAAGTCCGATGGCGTTAGAGAAACGGATTGCTGCCAGTGTGACCCGTTATCTCTTCGGTCCGGTACCGCGCCCCGAATTTTGGAGCGGTTTCCGCGTGATACCTGAAGAAATTGAGTTCTGGCTGAAGCAGCCCTACCGTTTGCATGATCGTGTTTTGTATACAAAAACAGATACGGATTGGCTGCGAAAACGCTTGTATCCCTAGTCTCCACTTTCTATACCCTCCTTATTCCTTCGGTGAAATAGCC
>JAGLCZ010000526.1 GCA_023145975.1 Candidatus Hydrogenedentota bacterium
ACAGATGAAGAGATTCAGGAGGGTGTTTCAGAATTTCTGGATGAGAACCATGACGATATAGGTGCTCTCGAACCCGAAGAGGGAGAGACGGTATCCCGTAAGAAGAAGCGGGTAAGTGCATTGGAGAGCTTTGCCGTTTCCTTGACGCAGCGTGCTGCCGAAGGAAAACTGGACCCGATCATTGGGCGGGAGCAGGAATTGCGCCGCGCTATTCGCGTATTGTGTCGTCGTAAAAAGAATAACCCGGTGTTTGTAGGTGAACCTGGAACCGGTAAAACAGCACTTGCTGAAGGGCTTGCCATACTGCTTTATGCTGCACGCGAAGGTAAGGCAAGGCAGCGTGTTCCACAGCATTTGCGGGAAGCGGAAATACTTTCTCTTGATATTCCGGCTATGTTAGCGGGTGCACGGTTTCGCGGCGACTTTGAGCAACGCATCAAAGCGGTTATCCAGGAAGTGCTTCACCGTGAGAATGTTATTCTTTTTATTGATGAAATCCATACCATTGTGGGGGCAGGTGCTACCACTGATTCGAGTATGGATGCTTCGACCATTCTTAAACCGGCGTTGGCTTCAGGTGAATTGCGTTGTATCGGATCAACTACCTATACCGATTTTAAGGATCATTTTGAGCGTGATCACGGATTGTCCCGTCGTTTCCAGAAGATTGACTTGAAGGAGCCGTCTGTGGACGAAACCTTTGCTATTTTGAAAGGATTACGCAATTACTACGAATCTCACCATGGCATACGGTACACAGAACCTGCGTTGCGTGCCGCTTCGGATCTCTCTGCCCGGCATATTAACGACCGATTTCTTCCGGATAAGGCTATCGATTTGATTGATGAAGCAGCAGCCAGCGTGCGCATCGAAGGCGACAGCAGGCGCAAAACCGTGCGCCCAGCAGATATTGAGCAGGTGGTCGCTGAAATTGCAGGTATTCCTGCGCGTAGTATCAATAGTTCTGACAAGGAACGCCTGGCTTCTCTCGAATCAGATTTGAAAACAAATGTTTTTGGTCAGGAAGAAGCGATTGTGCAGGTAACCCGTGCTATAAAACGTTCCCGTGCCGGACTTATCCAGCCCAATCGCCCCATCGGTTGTTTTCTTTTTACCGGTCCAACAGGTGTTGGCAAAACGGAAGTTGCCCGCCAACTTGCGGACACATTAGGCAACCATTTTTCTCGCTATGATATGA
>JAGLCZ010000527.1 GCA_023145975.1 Candidatus Hydrogenedentota bacterium
GAACTCAAATGGCTCATCCGTGAAGATTTCCTCTTCGAGTAATTCTTTTGTATTGATTGGCAATGCTTCAGCCAGAATATCATCTATGAGTTCTGAACCCGGGCGGGGAATACCGCTTATATCGGGTAATCCATAATCTTCCTGCATTGCATATAATCGCTGTACCTCTTTGCGCAACAGGATATTTTCCTCACGTAGATCACTCATGATTTGATTTATCATTAAATCGAGGGTAGACTGCAGCATACGAATTTCGTCATGTAACGCTTTTACTTCACGCTGTAATGCTTCTATAGGGTCGTTCGGTATTGCCTCTGATTGCTGTACCTCAACAGATTCTTTCGGAATCTCAGAGTCTGATTTCTGCAGATTAGTTTCTCCATATATAAAAAAAACAGGGGTTATAATCAACAATAAAATGGAGGTCAATATTTTTCGAGGGATTATTTTTTGCATATTTTGCAGCCTTAGCGATAGGGATATCTGATGTATTGAAAACCTATTTGTGATCTTTTTCACTGCTATCCAACACTTGGCGTACTTTTCGGAGCAGGGCATCGGGATGGTAGGGCTTTTGAATCATTTGGGTACGGTCATTAAAGACAACGCCAGCGTGAACCGTATCTATGCTATAGCCGCTTGAAAACAATACAAGAATATCGGGGTGAACTTCTCGCACACGTTCAAAGACAGCGAGTCCACTAAGTTTGGGCATGATGACATCGAGTAGTATCAGGGATATATCGTCGGCATGTTTCTGAAAGAGCTCCCATGCTTCTTTTCCATCAGCTGCAGTCAGTACTGTATAGCCGGAACGTTTCAGAACGGTTTCGGATAGACGGCATACCATTCGGTCATCTTCAGCGATGAGAATTGTTTCGGTACCGCTGGGAACTATTTTCTTTTCTTCTACTATGACACGGGCTGCGGTTCTGTCCACCCGGGGAAGATATATACTGAATGTGGTTCCTTTGTCGACTTCACTTTGAACCTGAATAAATCCCTCATGCTGCTTGACTATACCGTAAACAGTGGCGAGTCCCAGTCCAGTTCCTTTTCCTACTTCTTTAGTTGTGAAAAAAGGATCAAAAATATTTTTACAGGTCTTCTCATGCATACCGCAACCCGTATCGGAAGTGCTTAGGCAGATATAACATCCCGGCGGTATATTTTCATCTTGTTCTTTACTGAATACTTTATCAATCTGCACATTTTTGGTTTTGATAGTGATGGTGCCGCCATCGGGCATTGCATCACGGGCATTGACGCATAAATTCATGAGCACCTGCTCAACTTGTCCCGTATCAGCGTGAATGGTTCCGAGTTCCAGGTCGTCGCGGACATCGAGAATGATATTTTCACCGATTACCCG
>JAGLCZ010000528.1 GCA_023145975.1 Candidatus Hydrogenedentota bacterium
GCAGGACATTATGTTGCGTCATTGGAAAATATGCGTGAAAGTGCCCCTGTTTGCAAGAAAATAGAGCTGCGTCGTTGAATTTACGCAACATAATATCAACGACTTTTGATACTGGTTTCCTTAATATATGATGAAAATCATAATAAGGAGATGCATCATGAGTTCATTGCCGTGTTCGACCATTGTAGATCAGTTGATTCTTCCTGCAACTTTGCCTGAATTGGCTGATCAGTACCATTCTTATGCTTTAAAAATACGGGGGGTACTGAAGGAAACAGCAAACGCAGAACGCCCTTATCTGAAGCGTTTCTTTCAGCATTTCGGTCCGCCTGATTTGCCAGCCGAGCTATTTGCGGCGATTTGCCCTAAATCTGTTACCGATTTTCTTGTTTGGTATGCCGCTCAATACGGACCAGGTTCGAGGCGCGATATGCAGAAGACTGTACGGATGTTTCTGCGTTTCGCCTACCTATACGGATATTTACCGGCTGACCTTTCGGCATTATCTCCTTCGGTTCGCTCACCACGAATGGGCAGGATTGCTAGATCAATTCCTGCTGCATGTAGCAATGCGCTAATTTTGAGCATTGGTAGCAGCACACCCGCCGATCTTCGTGATTCTGCGATTATATCTCTACTCAGCACCTATGGAGTGCGTAGCGTGCAGATACGCCGTTTACGTCTCGACGATCTGGACTGGGCCGAAAGCCGCATTCACTTCCCCGCTGCGAAAGGCGGACGGGCGATTGAGCAGTACCTCACCGCGAAAGCAGGAAATCGTCTGGCTGACTATATAACCCATGGACGAGCATCATCTTCCTGCAATGAGCTGTTTTTGACTCTGCGTAAGCCGTTTCGCCCGATTCCTCACTCCAACCGGATATCGCACATGATAAAGAAACGTATGAAACAGGCAGGATTGGAGCTTCCCGAGGGTGTTCTTTACGGCTCGAATTGTTTCCGGCACGCCTTTGCATCACGCCTTTATGGTCAGGTTCCATTCAAAGATATCGTGGATATGCTTGGTCACCGCGATCCGTCAACCACATTGATTTACGGAAAGCTTGACATTCCCGCTTTGAGAAAAGCGGCACTTCCATGGCCGGGAGGTGAACGATGAACGCCCGTATAAATTTTGCCAGTTCGCTGGCTGACCGGATGATTGATTTCATCGCATTCAAACGAATGCAGGGCTATGACTATACCAGCAGAACAGAATGCCTAAAACGTTTTGACACGTTCTTGGCTCGGAACGAATGCAATGACAGCCTGCTTCACTCGGAAGATATGCAGAGCTACTGTAGCGGGACTGCGGGTCTCAATGTTGTTACCCGAACAAATCTCCATTCCTCCGTGCGTCAGTTCAGTCTTTATCTGCACGCCATTGAACCCCGAAGTGCTGTGCTACCCAAGCATATGCAGCCCCGGAAGCCGCATCCGATACGCTTTTATCCCCTGCGTGAAGCGCAAGTATGCGCCCTTATGGCGGCGACAGATACGCTTAGCACAAAAGATGGGATATGGCCGCACTGCATGCGTTTTCTGATTGGCTTGCTTTACAGTACAGGTCTGCGAATCGGCGAAGCGCTGTCCATGAAACTTCAAGATGTGGATATGGAGAACTCAACGCTTTTTGTGCGGCAAGGTAAGTTCCGCAAAGAACGGATCGTCCCGCTGAGTTCTTCCACGCTTGATGCAATGGAAGCATGGCTCAAACGTCGTCAACATTATGCAGGAAGCGAAGCATCGTCTCC
>JAGLCZ010000529.1 GCA_023145975.1 Candidatus Hydrogenedentota bacterium
ATATCATAGCCGTATCTTCTGTGGATTTCTGTATATTCGCGGAAGGATGAATTAAAGCAATAACGCGCACATATCGTGTACAATACGATGTGTGCGTTTTTTATTTCACTGCAATATGCACAGAAGATATGTCATCCGACTGTAAATAAGGAAAGATTCCGGCATGAGTTTCCTGCAAGCTATTATTGTCCTCATCGTTATCTTATGCGTTAATTTATTAATCAATCGTATTGCAACCGTCGCACTGACTTTCACAGGGGTCTCCCGTGAAATGGCGCGTTTCCAGGCGCGTTCCGCTTTCTGCACCGTCGGATTTACCACAACAGAAGCAGAAAGTATGGTCAATCATCCCGTACGACGACGGATCATTATGCTGCTGATGCTTTCAGGCAATATAGGATTTGTAGGCATCATTGTAACAGGAGTTGGTTCGGTTGGTGGTGAGTCGACCATACCGTCTTTCAGCAAAGTCATGATGGTAGCAGGTGCATTAGGCGTATTATGGGCCATTGGATCAAGCAAATGGATTGACGATAAAATGTTTCATTGGATCAGCTGGGCACTCAAGCGCGTATCCAGTCTCGAAGCACAGGATTATCATACCCTGCTGCATCTACAGGAAGGGTATTACGTCACTACCATTAAAGTAGGAGAAACGGACTGGCTGGTGGGTCGTTCTCTAGGTCAATTACGTCTCTCGGATATAGGTGTTACAATACTGGGCATCAAACGATCAGACGAGACCTTTCTCGGTGCGCCCGTAGGTGCTGCCTATATCCGTAAAGGCGACACGCTGATCGTTTATGGAGTACGTGAGAGTATCAAACGCCTTGATCGACAGCGCAGCGATAGCAAAGGCTGGGAAAAACACCAGCATATTATTGCGGAAAAACAGAATCATGTCCAATCTACAGATTTTTCTGAAACCGCGTTCAGTATTTCTGAATGCACTGTAAAAAAAGAATCCTGGTTCGCAGGGGAAACCCTACAGGCGTTGCGACTGGACGGCAAAGGAGTGGCAATATTCAGTGTGGAACATCAGGATGGGAAAAGCGTTACACGCCCGGAAGATTCTTATGTTATCCAGGTAGGTGACCGCCTGTTTTGTTATGGCAATCATGAGCGCATACATGCACTCAAAAACACACTGGATATGGAAGCCTTCAAAGATGCTATGGCGACATGTTGCGCCAAGCAGCAACGCCTGCAGGAAGATAGTACTGCAGAACCACCCCGGTAGTATCCCGTAAAACTCCCGTTGCAACACGAAGATAACCTGGAATACAACTATGCTGATAAGTGATATACATGCCTTGCTGCTTGATATGGACGGAACCGTATACCTGGGTCCGGACCCTATAGCAGGAGCAAAAGAATTTATAGAATATCTACAAAAGGCAGACATTCCATTTCTATTCCTGACGAACAACCCTTCTGCAGACGCGAGTTGTTACAGCGCCAAACTTAAATCGATGGGCATCGATGTTACCCCCAACCATGTTCTCACGGCAGGGGCAGCCACGGCAGCCTACCTGATGGAGAAAACAACCTGGCGCAATATTTATGCACTGGGAACCCCTTGTTTTGAGAAGGAATTGCAGCGTGCCGGACTTGCGCTCAACAGCAAAGAGCCGGAAGCCGTAGTCATTTCCTTCGACAAAACATTGACCTATGAAAAACTTGAGCGTGCCTGTCTGTTACTGCGGGAAGGACTGCCCTATATTGCCACCAATCCGGATAAGGTTTGCCCTACTGAATATGGGTATATCCCCGACTGCGGTGCCATTGCAGCACTACTCGAAAGTGCCGCCGACCGTAGCCCCCGCTATATTGGAAAACCGTCTCCTGATTTTGCACAGATGGCGCTGCTCAAGCTCAATGTGGAAGGAACACATACTGCCATGGTAGGCGACCGCCTTTACACAGACATGGAAATGGCACAACAGGCTGGACTGGCATCCATATTGGTATTGTCAGGAGAAACAGAAAAAAACGACCTCGTCACAGTACCGCAGCAGCCGGATTTCGTATTTGAGTCTGTAGTAGAACTTCATGCGGCAATGGCAGCAAGCTAAGCAATTCTGTGCCTATCATTCACCTATGTTTTTTCAGCAAGTACCTTTTCCAACCAGCGGACATTGCGGGGATCAGAAGGATTAAGGCGCAGGGCCTCGCGGAAGGCAGCAGCCGATTCCTCAAACATCCCCTGGTGATAGGCTGCAATACCCAGATGATAATGAATTACAGAATCACCGGGAACAAGCACAACAGCACGACGCAATAGAAGAAGTGCTTCTTCCTCCGCTGCCGCATCATACAGCAATGCACGACGCACCAACGGTTCCGCTGCTTCCGGATACTTCTCACTCAGAGTATCCCACAGCGCAATACGTTCTTCTATCGATTTCTCTTCCGCCATCAATACATCCAGTAACCGGTACGCAAGAGGATGATTGGGGACTTCTGCAATAATTGATTTCCAAGTCGCCGCCGCCTTTTTTTTCTTGCCTTGCCCAGCCTGTATCTCTCCAATACGACACCACGCAAAAGCATCCGTACTGTCAATATGAAGGTACCGCCGATATAGAGGTTCGGCGGCATTCCTGTCCCCGTTCAAAAAAAGCAATTCCGCAAGCCGGCGCAAAACTTCCGGATCATCAGGGTATATACGCAAACATTCACCATAAGC
>JAGLCZ010000053.1 GCA_023145975.1 Candidatus Hydrogenedentota bacterium
AATTAAGCGACAAGGCGAACCCATGATTTACGGCGTTACTATCCCCAGGAACGCACCCAATCCCACAGGGGCACAAGCCTTTGCCAAATTCCTGTTGGACAAGAAAAAAGGACTGGCTATTCTGGAGAAAAACGGGCAGCCCGGACTCGTCCCCGCTGTTTCTTCGACCTTTTCTAAAATCCCTGAAGCGCTAAAGCCCTTTGCGATACAACCATGACCCGCAGCAACTCCCATTCCCCTTCCTTTGAACCCACTCATCTGGTATTTGCCGGATTAGGCGGACTCGTATTATTATTTATAATCGCGCCGCTGGCAAGCATGGTACTGAATAGTCCCATAGCCGACCTGACAGATACTGCCGCGGATACAGAAGTACTCAACAGCATTCTGCTTACCTTATGGACCGCATTGACCGCCACCCTATTAATATCCCTCGGTGCCATACCGCTGGCGTGGCTTCTGGCACGGAAACAATTCCCGATGAAAAGACTGGTCTCCGCCATCATCGATTTGCCCGTCGTCATTCCCCACTCTGCTGCAGGTATTGCAGTACTCGGATTTATTGCACCGAACAGCGTTATAGGAGGCGCGGCGGAACACGTAGGAATCCGCTTCGTAGGCGGTGCTGCAGGTATTATCACCGCTATGGCATTCGTAAGTGTACCCTTCCTCATCAATGCTGCCCGGGATGGTTTCGCAGCGGTCCCCGAGCGTTTAGAAAAAGCCGCGCTTTCCCTGGGTGCTTCGCCGACCCGTGTATTCTTTACCATTTCATTACCCCTGGCATGGCGTTCCATCCTTTCGGGGGTGGTCATGATGTGGGCACGGGGTATGAGTGAATTCGGGGCAGTCGCCATTGTCGCCTATCACCCCATCGTTACTTCTGTGCTCATATACGAACGTTTCGGCGCATACGGTCTCAAATACGCCCGCCCTGTAGCCGTAGTATTTCTCGGTGTCTGTCTATTATTTTTCGTGGTAGTACGGCTTTTGTCCAGGGGAAAAAAATAATGCTGTACATTAAAAATCTTGGCGTACATATAGGCACATTCACCCTGCGTGATATTTCATTCACGGTCAACCGTGACGACTACTTTGTACTGCTGGGGGCATCGGGCATTGGGAAGACTCTCTTACTGGAAGCGCTCGCCGGACTGATCCCCCTTAAAACAGGAAGTATCACCCGGGACGAAGAGGATATAACCCATCTGCGCATCCAAAAACGGGGCATGGGACTTGTCTACCAGAATCAGGCATTATTTCCCCATTTAACCGTGCTTCACAATATCACCTATGGTATTTCCCGAAAGGGGATGACCCGGGCAGAACGCCTCGCTTTTGCCCATGCCCTGGCGGAAAAAGTAGGAGTGAACGAGTTATTGCATCGTTATCCAAATACGCTGTCAGGTGGAGAAGCGCAACGGGTGGCACTGGCACGTGCGCTGGCGACAAAACCCCGCTGTCTGCTTCTGGATGAACCCCTTGCCTCCCTGGATCCCCATGCCCGCAGCAGTATGCGTACTCTGCTGCGCAGCCTGCACCGTAACGGACAAATGGTCATTCATGTAACCCATGATTACGAAGAAGCTCTATCCCTGGCAACACAAGTCGGTATCATGGAACAAGGAACCCTGGTTCAAACCGATACCCCCACCCGGGTTTTCCAACATCCCACCTCGGAATTCGTGGCACGTTTTGTCGGCATTCGCAACGTGTTCCCGGGAATGCTGGAAACGAGTAACACAGCACAAGACGATACAGCGGTATTCGTTACGGAAGGAAAACGTTTTCGCGTCCTTACATCGGTAAAATCCGGCGCGGGCATACTGCTTATCCGTTCCGAAGATATTACCCTGTCGCTGAATCGTCCGGATTCCAGCGCACAGAATTGTTTTGAAGGGATAGTCACCGATAAAGCGCCAGCTCGTCTTGGGCTTGAGATTTGTGTGAATATAGGTGTGGAAATAATCGCACTAATCACCAGCGGCTCGGCACAGCGACTGCACCTGCATCCCGGTAGTTCCGTATGGCTCAGCTTTAAGGCAAGTGCGGCAAGGTTTATTTCAACATGATATATGCCCCTAATATGTTATTGATTGGTGCTGCAGACAGGAATGCGGGCAAGACCACCTTTGCCTGCGAAATCATTCGTCGTTTTCAACATACACCTGTACATGCCGCAAAAGTAACTGCCATTCAGGAACGGGACGGCACCTGTCCCAGAGGGGGTAAAGGATGCGGGGTCTGCACCTCCCTGGAAGGTGACTACTGTATCACTGAAGAAAACTGCAGCGAAGGTGTAAAAGATACACAATGCCTGCTTGCGGCGGGAGCAAAGCGTGTACTGTGGTTACGGGTGTTAAAGGCAAAACTGGAAGAAGGGGCACAGGAATTTCTGGATGCGCTGGGTCCCGATACCCCCGTAGTATGCGAATCCAACAGCCTGCGCACCGTTGTTGTTCCCGGTCTTTTTCTGATGCTGAAACGGGAAGGTTCGGACGCAATAAAACAGTCGGCACAACAAGTACAGCATGATGCCGATGCCCTCCTCTATTCGGATGGGTATCGTTTTCAATTTGATTTTAAGCGTATCTCTTTGGCAGGAAATTGCTGGCAACTCAAGGCTGCAGCCCCGCCCCCTACCGTACAAAACAATGAGGATATCTGATTCAATGATCCCGTCTGGCGAAGCACTGAAAATCGTATTAAATAACGTACGCCCTCTGGCAACGGAAACCGTCTCCTGGCACGATGCCTGCGGCAGGATTCTTGCAAAGGATGTTGTATGTGATATGGACATGCCCCCATTTAACAAATCCGCCATGGACGGCTATGCCTGCCGTCGTGAAGATTTGCCGGGGCCCCTGCATGTTATCGAAACCATCCCGGCAGGGGTAACGCCCACCCAAGAGGTAGCACCCGGCGAATGCGCAAAGATTATGACCGGTGCCGAAGTCCCGGAAGGTGCTGACTGTGTGATCATGGTGGAACATACCAAAGAAGAGGATGAAAATTATATCCGATTTACGAAAACAACAACAGATACCAATATCTGTTATCACGGCGAAGATGTACAATCCGGGGATATTGTATTGCAACGGGGAACCCGTTTAGCCCCCCGCCATATTCCGGTGCTAACAGGTACCGGGTGTGTTCGCCCCGAAGTGGCTGTCCAACCGAAAGTAGGTATTATCGCCACAGGCAACGAACTGGTCGAACCCGAATGTCTACCCGGAATCTCACAAATCAGGAATACCAACAGCGGACAACTCCGCGCTCAAGTGGAACAAATTGGTGCTGCCGTTACGTACTACGGCATTGTTCCTGATGTAGAATCGGAACTCGATGCCACCTTAAAGTGCGCCATGGAAGCCAATGACGTAGTATTATTTTCCGGGGGCGTCTCCATGGGCGACTATGATTTTGTACCGGATGTCATGACCCGTAACGGTATTGATATCCTCTTTGATTCCCTTGCCATGAAACCGGGGAAACCCACCACCTTCGGCGTAGGCGCGTCCACCTATTGCTTCGGTCTTCCCGGCAATCCCGTTTCCGCCTTTTTACAATGTGAAACTCTGGTAAAACCCTTCCTGTTCGCCTTGATGGGACATGCGTTTCAAGCACCATGGACTGAAAAACGAATTGCAGAAACGTACACCCGAAAAAAGACGGCACGTGAAGCCTGGATTCCAGTTACACTTTCCAAAGAAGGAATAGTCCAGCCAACCTCCTATCATGGATCTGCCCATATTGCCGCGTTGACTGATATTTTTGGATTTATGATTATTCCCCAATCCATAGCCTCTATATCCAAAGGCGATAAGGTTACCGTATGGGTGCTGTAACATAAAATCCCGAAATTCGGGAATGATAGGAAAGCAGGGATATGCATCCCCACGCACAGCATGGGGACGAGAAGGACGAGAAGAAAAACGCAGAGGGTAAATTAACGTCATTCCCGGATCAACGTAAGGATAAAGGAAGTCCGATTAAGTCTGAAGCCGTCAACGGAGGATCCACGCCCATATCCGACGCGCCAAAATGATAGGTCTTCACCGAATGGTATCCCATCTTTTCAAGAGGGGCACTACACACAGACTCAAGCAGGAGTACTGCAAAGCAATCGAACTGCTCCCGGATGGCGTTCTCAACCTGTGTTATGAAGGCTCGCTGCGCTGACAAATCAAAAGACGGCAGAAAAGCAACGCGGTCCAGCAGAAAATAAGCGTCCCCTCCCGGTACCGGATTGCAGTATCCCCAGGCAAGTGCGCACACACGACCTTCCCGGATTACTATCCATCCTGAAGCACGGATATCGCCTTCTGCGTAAGTACAATTCCACAACAGTTGTTCCGAAGAAACAGGCAGGGTCAGATTCCCTTCCGGGGCAATCTCTTTGAGGAATGCAGCGCCTGCATCAGCATCCTGTGCTTCAAAAGGTCTGAATTGATAGGAAGCAGGAAGCCGGGTACGCCCCTGTGTCACGGCATAAAACGTAGTAAACGCTAAAAGCCCCCACTGCTCCCAACGCGACATTTTGGCATGAAGCCCTGCTCGCCGCACATGCAATGCTTTGGCAAAAAGCCGTACCAGGGACGCCTGTGCAAGACGTTTGCCTGCGGAACGGACATTTGTATCTTTGGCAGACCGCCAGTGAAAAGCACACGTAATGCCGCGATCATTCAACGCCAGACCATACTGTACCATAAGCAATTCGAGGAGACCGCCATGTTCCCATGCTTCTGTCACACACAAGCCCGTCGTCAATACCGACGAGATTTCCCGATGCTGATACTGCAGATCTACAGGAAAGCCCAAAACGACTCCCTGCACCTGCCCCCCGGCATAGGCGGTAAGCACAATTCCTGAAGATGGATTCGACCCGGTACAATACTGCAGGAACTCAGGGGAGTAATCAATCCGAATCCGGTCACCATAGGTACGCTGCCACGCCCCTGCAATCACTTCCGATATAGCCTCAAAAGGTGCACCCTGCAACGACGTAAGTTCAATGGAAACCTCTGCAAGTGCAGGGAAAAGGCGATGCAGGCGTGTAACCTGTTTTTGAAGACGCGCAGGGGATAAATTCATAGGTGTGTATAACTCGTGCGGCTTAAGCGCTATGTACTGCAACCTGTTTCTTGTCGCTGTACTGAGCTGACAGGGCAAGAATATCTTTGGGAATAGTGCCGCCCATTAACCAATCCCGGGAAACAAAGATTGGTACCGTTCGCGAACCCATATAGTGTACGGTATCGCCCATAGGAATGAAAGAAACTTTCCGGCGATTCAGCCTGCCCAGGAAATCCTCATCAATAGTCGTTACAGAAAGATGGATCTGTTCACGCAACCATATTTCAAGGGATTTACTGAACATCGCCTGAAAAACAGCACCGCCCCGATGTCCCTCGCGAATTACGGTAGTACCTACCTGCATCAACTGCTTTTGGGGGACTTCACGAATAATCTTTTCCGCCCAGGGCCAGATATTGAAATGATCCAGGCACCCTAAACTGAAAAGTGTCTCACGGGGACGGGAATCCATGACCAGACGTACCGAACCTGCAAGCACATCATCACTATACACAGCAACGACATGCTGATCGGGATAATTATCATTCTCCAGCACCCGATGTGCATCATTGGATTCAATATATCCTGCATCAAGATAAACTTCGTATTCGAGGTCATCTATCTCGCTATTACTGCACGTATATACTTCCACACGTATCTTTTCATTCATATTACAAACCTTTCTAACGGTACTGCCAGCCGTTCTTTATCTACCTTGTCCCTGATTTTATTACCCATAGTACCAACCAGACCTAAAAGTGTTACAGAATAGCAGGAAAGAGCGCGGACACGAGTAAAATAATCGCAACACTTCATCACCGATACCCAAAGGAAATTGATACACTGACAAGGCTTCTG
>JAGLCZ010000530.1 GCA_023145975.1 Candidatus Hydrogenedentota bacterium
GGGCGCAAGTCACTTCTAGGGGGGTGCAATAGGAGTAATTCCAAATATTCAATTTAAATCATGAGAAAAAAGTTGATTCCAGCGTTTATTACGATGAATTGTAGCCAGAGCAAGAAAGGCTTCGTCTCCTGCGAGGCTCCAGAATTGACCTGTCAGTTTAAATCTTCGTTGATATTGTGCGCAGGTTGATTCTATAGCACCAGATCCGATGGGCTCTCCCATCGCCTTGCCGTTTTTGTAATCCATTCTGTTTTTATGAGTATCTAAATAATTAATTTCCCGCGCAAGAATTTTTTGTTGATTAGCTGTATATACGTTTGGATCTATTTCTTGCAAAGATTCGATAATATCCAATGCGCCATCTTTTCTGCTTTTAAGCCATTGTAAAAATGGGCGCACCCATTCACGCGCTTCTTCAGTTCCTTTTCCATGCAACTCTGCCGCCAAATCCCATAAATGTTCCTTAACATGATATAAATCCACTCGCTGTTTTGCCTCTTTAAAACGGTCTGTAGCTATATTCCATATCCACACGGCACCATCTGCCAAAATGAGAACATTTCTTGCTTTCAACATTCCTCGTTGCAGAGCCTCTGCATATAGTTGCCGCTGGAATCCTTCTAATCCTTTGCGGGTCGCCACATAACCTCTTTCAGAAATAACAGGGCGTCCTGAGATGGTTTTGCATCTTTGATCTAAACGAAAAACTGTTCCTGTATATACCCAATGCCAACGCTTCGTGCCTTCACCGCTTTTTTGTAGTATTTTTGTTTGTCCCCAATTATCACGTTCACGAATATTCCATGCATCTATTTCGATAATAAGTGTAAATTCTTTTTCAGGAACAGTTGCATTGGCACTCAGTTTTGCCACGCCTTCTGGTGTTTGTGTCGCCAATTCATCATTATCGCGAAGCACTAAGGCTCGTTCTCCTTGTCGACGCGCCTCTCGATGTAGAGTAGAAGCACACAGTTTTATGCCGGTCAAGCGATAGAGATCAGTCTCAGCTTGCCCTGCCGGTATTCGTAAGGTTGTTAATGCGCTAATCTCTTGTATGCGGGGAGATGCAGGAGCGTGTTCTTGTAATCCTAATGCCGCATCAGCAGGGAAACTGTGTTCATCACAATTAACGCAAAATCCGTAACTACGTACAAAATTAATTTTTCCAAATGATGTTATCACTTCGCGTTGTCGATTATGTTCTTTGACATTCATACTGCATTTACACTTATGACATATCAACTTCTGCTTTATTGCTTTTTCCTGCGTCAGGTGTTCCAGCGCTTTACGACAAATCTCTTTACTGACTTTATTCAGCACTTTTTCCATATCTCCCATTGTGCCGGTTTCATTCAGTAGTGCCTGCGTCTTTTCGTACATCCAATTAACCACATCATTTTCTTTCATAAAATATTTCCTTATTTTTCTATTGACACAAACGGCTATACTATATAGCATAGCCGTTATGAATGTAAATAAAAAAGAAATTGATCAAATAAAGCAGCAACTCACGGAAATCGGAACCATGCACCCAGGAAGCGTATCGCAACAATATCAGGTATGCGGAAATCCAAACTGTCGCTGCATGAAGAAGAAAGACCCTCAGCGTCACGGACCGTATACTAAGTTGGCGTATGTTTACCACGGCAAACCGGTATGCAGATTCGTTCGGGCTGCCTGCGTGACAAACATGAAGACACGGCTCAGTAACTATAAAAAGTTTCGGGCTCTAATGGATAAATGGATCGAGCTTTCTATCGAACAAGGAATGATAGATTTCTTTACACCAGCACCTAAACGCTCAAAAAAGGAATCATAATAATTTTATCGTTAAAAAACATATCACACAATCCCCCTAGAAGTGAAATGCGCCC
>JAGLCZ010000531.1 GCA_023145975.1 Candidatus Hydrogenedentota bacterium
CCAGCCGGGCATGAAGGTACGGGTTCCCAGATGACCTATTTCCAGGAATTCTTTTTCCTCCAGGTGCAATAGCAGCAGATAAGCGCCTCGATCTTTATTTTCCTTAGCGACATGCGCCCAGGGAATGGATAGGGGAGGGCCTGCAACACAGAATTTCAGTGTATTGTCCCACGAAATGGGTAACGGAATAATGGGCAGCTGATCGCGTACTGTCAGCATGGCATCTGCAAATTCAGGGTCTGTATGGTAGTCCGGCATGAAGCAGTTCATGGTATCAGTTTGCACAATGAATACTACGGCGCATCGTATCTCCCCTTTTCGGGCTATTTCGGCAAGCTCCAGGAGATGCCGGCGTCCTCGTGCGGTAACGGCATCGGGGAACATAGCGACATGGTTGCCGAAGAGGGTGCAGGATTTAATTTCTACATACCACTTCCCTTTTTTGTCTTCGAGCAGGAAATCAAAACGGCTATGACCGACCTTCACTTCCGGGCGCACAACCCGTGTTTTTTCAAGTCCCGGTATCGCGCCTGCATCCAGTAACTGCTGCGCCATGGCATTACACCAATGGGTATGCAGTAAAAGGGGCTTTCCATCTTGTTCCACGGCCAATACAGTGTATTCCGTAGCACGACTAGTGGATTTACCCGCATTATGTATGAGATATAACGGTGCATCCGGCAGCAGTAATTCCAGCAAGCGTCCGGGATTGGGTAGAAAGGCTTTTACCCGTCCGCACTTTTCCCCTTCACAAATCACGAGGAATCGATTGGGACGGGAAATGAACCGTGCTAAGATTGGGGTATGTCCGTTCAGCGGTAGGGAATAGATAGAGTTGGAAGGTTTCATGGCAGCCTTAAATAATAATCAGGGACCGGACACATCGTTTGCATTCGGTCCCTGTGCTTCTCCATTTTTAAATGCTACAGTACCAGTGTTTCTTTTTCGTGATCGAAATGTACTACCTTGCCCTCGCGCAGGGATAGATAGGACATAATGAGTGCAGTCTGTACGTTATAGGCAAGTTGTATGGGGCTGCTGGTATTGGGATCGTTATTACGGCTGCATTCCACAAATTCCTGGAAGAAATGAAGTAGATTTTCGCCTTTTTCAATATCGATGGTGTGCGTCTTTTTTTCTGATCCCTGTG
>JAGLCZ010000532.1 GCA_023145975.1 Candidatus Hydrogenedentota bacterium
GTGAACCCGCCCCCATGAACAAGCACCAAGGCAGGGCGTTCCGCTAAGGGACTATCCGTAGGCTCCAACAGATCAAAACTCAAGTCTTTCGCAACATAACTTTCCTGTTCGTCATCAAGTACATAACCCACTCCGTACACCAAATTACGGGTGTGCGACACGTTGGGTGCCAAATGGGTACAAGCCGTCAGTAATGCCGCCAAGATAAAAAATGACAGCAGCAGTCTACAGGGACGAATATATTGTAAAACCATGGTTTCATACCTCTCAATACCCTGCTGCAATCTTCATGCTCCGGGTATATGTATACGAATACAGATTACGGCTCCCCTCTAAAAAAAGCAACAGTCAGCCCATAGAAATCGAACAGGAAGCCTGTTTCAGCCACACGTTTACACTGCATCGGGGGAATCGTGATAAAATTGGAATACTGTAATTTTACCACACTGCACGCATTTTGAACACGTATTTCCGGAAAGCAGATAGATCCATACCGTTTGCAGCAATGATATGCAGTACTGTATTATCAATTTAGATTTTAGTTAGTTTCAACGGGAATACTACCGAAACACCGTTTGGATGTACCTCATGTCCGCAGTAGATATACTACGTTATCTGAATTACCTGCGTGTGGAGCGCAATTTCTCGCGTCATACGCTGCGTGCCTACGCCAATGATATAACGCAGTTCTCTGATTATATAAAAAATGGTGCTGCTGCACTGCAGCGTACAGAAGATGAAATTCGTCCTCCTGCATCGCTGGACATATTGAAAAGTGCTGACAAGCAGCGTATACGTGCGTTTCTGGCACATGCCCAAACTGCAGGATGTACATCACGTACGACTGCACGCAAATTGGCAGCACTGCGTTCTGTATACAATTTTTTTCTGCGGGAAAAAAGTATTACCATCAATCCCACACAGGGGATACGTTCTCCCCGTCTGTCGAAAAATCTTCCAGAGGTACTCTCCATACCGGAAGTAACCGCCTTATTGGAAGCACCGGATATTTCCACGACGCTGGGAAAACGCGACCGCGCTGTTCTGGAAGTGCTGTACTCCTGCGGGCTGCGGGCTGCGGAACTTGCAGGGTTACATACGGGAGATGTCTTCTATGATCAACAGACGGTGCGTGTGTTAGGGAAACGTTCTAAGGAACGGGTCGTACCTATCGGTTCCTATGCCATAGCGGCACTTCATAAATTCCTAAAAGTACGGCATGAACTGGGACATCCGGATCACGAATGTATCTTTGTGAATCACCGGGGCGGTCCTCTGACCACGCGCAGTGTACAGCGCATTGTAGCACGGTATGTACGTGATACATTGCCTACCCGCCTCGAAGTATCCCCCCATACCTTACGTCACACCTTTGCCACACATATATTGGATGCCGGGGCAGATTTGCGGGTAGTACAGGAAATGCTGGGGCATGAAAGTCTGTCCAGTACCCAAATATATACGCATGTCAGTATTGAGCGGTTACGACAAGTTTATCGCGATGCCCATCCTCATGCGTGAAAAGTCCCCTGGTTTTACAGATTACGCCTGCAAATCAAACTGACAGCCTCCCACGCCGTCATAAATTTTGGATTTTCCTTCATCGGCGAAGGATAGTGCAGGTCATACTTGTCCCAAGTCATACGCCAGCGCATCACATGGGCAAACAACTTCATTCTGGTAAAGATATTCATGATCATTCTCCAGCATTGCACTACTTTTTGCGTATCTCTATCCTGTTGCAAGACACCCAAATACTACAGAAAGTATCGGCAGCAGCGAGTGATGACAAGACAATCAGTCCTGCAGTTCAAAGCTGAAATTTTGACCCGTTACAACATCATCACTCACCTGCATGGGAGCACCGCTTTCGGGAAGAACAATATGCATCGGGCAGGCATCAATAATATCTTTTTGCGGGTCTATACCCGGCATAACATACATCAACTCCATACCCCGTTTTGTGAGTCTGAAAGCACCAATATGACATACGTAAAATACATTTTTATTATGCTTCAGCGCTTCCTGTCCATTGAATGT
>JAGLCZ010000533.1 GCA_023145975.1 Candidatus Hydrogenedentota bacterium
TATGTTGAATTGGCAGCACCTGTGGGCTATATGGAAATTTCTTTGGATGATAAACTCGCCTCTGTTCTAACTGAAATGCCCAGTGGAAGAAAATCCATAAACACCGCTGCACTCACAGTTCTTAGCGTTCTTGGGCTTATCGTTGTTTTAATGCTTTCTATCATGTACTTACATCTACGAAAGAAGCACTGAATTTCTGTTGGATATTAAGATACTAACCATGCTAACCTACTCTGATTCTCAGTAACCTAAAAACACAAAAATTAGAAGTAACCCTGACAGGTATGACATTCCCTACAAAAACATTAAGCTTTCATCACATGCTTCTGCGTGAAATGTGGCATTCACGTTGGAATACACTGGCATGTATACTGGTAATAACAGCCGCTGTAGGACTCTATGTAACCTTATCCGATATGGGGGCGGCTTCTGTGGATGCAACACGGGTACTGATGAAGGAGATGGGCTTTAATCTACAGGTTATCCCCAACAATGCTGATTTGGCACGGTACCAGGCATTGGACTACGACGGTCCGGACATGCCGGAAAGCTATGTGGAAAATCTGGCGGCAGGCAGTCGTATTATGGCGCAGCATTTTGTTGGAAAACTACAACACACTACCGAAATTAGCGGCTATAAAGTTGTGTTAACAGGTGTGCTGGGACAAACAGTACGAACGGGAACTACCAAGGCTCCCATGCCAACTTCCTATGTAATACCCCGGGGAGAGGCTTTTATGGGGGCGGCAGCAGCACGCAGTTTAAAAACAAACGTGGGGGAGAAGGTGGTCATCCTGGGGCGTGAGTTCAGCATAACACGTATCCTTCCAGAGTACGGCGCTATCCCGGAAGATATTCGCGTATTCATCCACCTGCGCGAAGCACAGGAATTATTGGAAAGACCGGGACGAATTAATGCCATTGATGCACTCGCTTGCCAATGCCCCGTCGACGCAAAAGATATTGTCACCCAGGTACGCGAAAGTATTGAAGCCATATTACCCGATGTACAGGTGGAACCCTATTATTCCCTGTTACTGGCACGTCATAATCAACGCATAATGATGGAACGTATTCAACTGGCAATTCTGGTGGGCGCACTAATTGTCGCTGCCGCAGCACTATGGGGACTCACCTACCAAAACGTATCTGCAAGACGCCACGAAATCGGTGTATTACGGGCATTAGGCTTCTCCGATATACGTATACTTATTTTGTTCCTGGAAAAAACAGCGCTATACGCTCTTGTCGCTGCAATGTCAGGATGCTTTGCCGGACGTGCCTTTACAATTTTCTCAGGACTAAATCCAATAAGTCCCGTACTCACTCCAATACCTGCATTACTATTTCTTCTTCCAATTACGACACTGGCAGCCATGCTTTTTTGTCTACCACCTGTCATGGGAGTACTGCTGCGTGACCCCGCTGATATTCTGGGAGAAACATTACCATGATTCTCCTAGACAATGTATCCAAACAGTTCGTACGTGGCAAAGAAACGGTATTTGCATTGGATGCCGTATCACTCAGGGTAGAACAAGGACAACTGGCACTGCTGTGCGGCGCTTCAGGAAGCGGAAAAACAACCCTTATTAATCTCTGTGCCGGATTAGCAAGTCCCTCAAAAGGCACCCTTCATATTGCTGACAATAAAGTTCATGCAATGCGACAAGCTGAACGGGCAGCAATGCGTGCACAACAAGTTGCCGTGGTATTCCAACTTTTCCACTTGATACCCTATCTTTCCGCTGTTGAAAACATTTTACTTCCCTCGTTAACCGTTTCTCTGTCCGATCCCGTACCCCGCGCTATGCAGCTCATGGAGCAGTTGGGCATTGTACACCGTATCAACCATCGCCCCGGCGAGATGTCTGCAGGAGAACGACAACGATGCGCTATAGCACGAGCTCTCCTGACGGATCCCGCTATCATCCTTGCCGATGAACCTACGGGAAACCTGGACAAGGAAAGTGCAGCAATGGTACTGGAAACATTGGATACCTGCCGAAAAAAAGGAACTACCATCCTGCTTGTGAGTCATCAAGCTGTAGATACAATAAATCCAGATATAATGTTCCAGCTCGACCACGGAAAACTCGTCAAGGAAGAAAGTAAACCGTAGACATCACAGCATCACAGGCTTGCCCCTACCATGTCAGCAATAGATATCCAAAACATTGATACCCTACCTGATAATTTTTTGACATTCCAGACAAGCATCAGCAAACGCCTCAACGAATTGTATGGCGAAGATGCAGCGCAATCTTTCCAGGCGAATGCACGACATACCCTGGGAGAACAGCTGCGCCGCGACAATATACTGGCGTGGGCGGCTGTAAGAGAAAATAAACAAGCCGTCGGACTTCTTTCCATCGCTTTAAATGGTGATCGAGCACGGGTAAGCCTCCTCTACATATTACCCAAGTACCGTGCTCAGAAAACAGAAAAACTGTTAATAAACCATGCTATTACAGTCCTGAAAGAGGTAGGGGTTATTTCGGTGCTGTGCGATACTGCTCTTGGCGACGATATCAAACTTGAAGAACTTCCCGGATTACAGGCATTTCCCCGAATCATGATGAGGATGCCCGCTGCTTCCCTTGCAATCCAAAATACATGTAATAAAATATCAAGTATTCCACTACAGGAAAAACATATAAACGAAGTTGCAAGCTGCATACTCCACACCTACAAAAACCACCCCGATGGGGTACTGTACCAGGAGATACGAAAAAAAAACGAAGCAATTACCATGCTGGAACAGGTTATGCAAGGCATATATGGGCAGAGTTCGCCGCAATGGGTACGAACGCTATGGATGGATCAACACTGTCAGGGTGGTATCATCGGAACACGCCTGTTCCCGAAAACTGTTTTTGTTCTACAACTTTTTGTACACCCACACTATCAACAGCAGGGAAAAGGAAAACTATTACTCACAGAGCTCGCACAAAAAGTTGAAATAGAATGCCCCGGTAATATGCTGGTGCTGTGCGTCTCCGCAGATAATCCAGCACAACACCTCTACAAACGCCTCGGATTTCAGCCGTTCTATAATACAACTGCATATTTGTGGGAAAAATAAACACGGGAAATAGAATAGCGATCATTGTGGCTATTTTGCCTGCCGCCACATCATACTGGTATGCTCTTATGGTCTTAGTAAAATAGTTTTTAATCATGAGGAGAAACATTCATGAAGGGCATCATACTGGCAGGAGGAACAGGAACACGCTTGTATCCGCTGACCCTTTCGGTGAGCAAACAGTTGTTACCTGTTTATGACAAGCCCATGGTGTATTACCCCATCAGCCTGCTGATGATTGCAGGTATCCGGGATATACTCATCATCAGCACCTCCCACGACCTGCCTCTGTTCCAGCGGCTTCTAGGCGACGGCTCACAATTCGGTATTTCGTTATCTTATAAAGTACAACCGAAACCGGATGGACTTGCCCAGGCATTTATCATAGGCGCAGAATTCTGTTCTGACCAACCGGTAGCACTGGTGCTTGGAGACAACATTTTATATGGGCAGGGACTGACCGATGTTCTGCGTGAAGCAGCACAACTTACAACTGGCGCATTGGTTTTTGCTTACTACGTTCGGGAACCGGAACGATATGGTGTGGTTGAGTTCGACAAAACGATGAATGTTCTCAGCATCGAAGAAAAACCTACCACCCCAAAAAGTAACTATGTAATACCCGGCCTCTATTTCTATGATAATGAAGTTGTCTCTCTGGCGCGTACTCTGAAACCCAGTGACCGTGGTGAACTCGAAATAACCGATTTAAACCGCCTCTATCTTGCAAAAAAACGATTGCAGGTCAAATTACTCGGGCGGGGTATGGCATGGCTGGATACAGGCAGTACCCGTAGTCTGATGGATGCAAATATGTATGTGCAGGCTATTGAAGAACGACAAGGATTAAAAATTGCCTGCCTCGAAGAAATCGCTCTCCGCCAGGAATGGATTAGCATAGATGATCTGCAGTTGACTTGTAATCATATGGAAAACAGTGAGTATGGAGTGTATCTACAACAGCTCATTGACGGCGAAATATTTTAAAATTAAAGAATTATACTTTGGAAGAGATATCATGAACTCCGCTTTATCTACTCAATTATTATTTATTCTCTGTTGCTCTTCATTAGCCGCTTCCAATGGGACTGCCCTGAAAGACTATCCTATTGTTCCTGTCGATTTTACAAAAACCACTTTTTCGGAGGGGTTCTGGAAATACCGACTTGATGTGAACCAACAGGTCACATTGCCTGAAAACTTCAAAAAATCAGAAGAAACCGGGCGCATAAGGAACTTTGCAAAAGCAGGTAAACTCATGGACGGCAAGCATGAAGGAATCTTCTTTAATGATTCCGATGTCTTCAAAATTGTTGAAGGAGCAGCATATACATTAGCCTTGAACTATGACGAAGAACTGGATACCTATCTGGACAAGCTTATTGAGTTATTTGCAGCAGCGCAAGAAGATGATGGCTACCTATATACGGCACGTACCATAGTGCCCGTAAAAGACCCAAAGGCGATTGGGAAAAAACGTTGGGAAAATATCCGGCATGGTCATGAACTTTATAATGTGGGGCACATGTACGAAGCAGCAGTTGCCCATTTTCAAATAACCGGTAAACGCAATTTCCTCGATGTAGCTATTAAAAACGCCGACTTAATCTGCCGCGTATTTGGTCCCGGGAAAAAATACGCCACACCGGGACACCAGGAAATTGAAATAGGTTTAATAAAACTCTATCGTGTTACAGAAAATAAAGACTACCTCGACATGGCTCGTTTTTTTATCGAACAACGGGGTAATGATGAAAACCGTGAGCTCCTGGGTGACTATTGTCAGGACCACAAACCGCTTGTAGAACAAAGCGAAGCTGTCGGGCATTCTGTACGTGCAGAATATTTCTACGCCGGTGCCGCCGACGTGGCTGCATTAACCGACAACAAAAAATACGTTGCCGCCCTCGACCGTATCTGGGGAAATATGGTGGGGAAGAAGATGTACCTCACAGGCGGTATTGGTGCACGACACCAGGGGGAACAATTTGGTGCCGACTACGAATTACCCAACGAATCCGCATACGCGGAAACCTGTGCCGCCATATCAAATATTCTTTGGAATCATCGTATGTTTCTACTGAAGGGGGACTCAAAGTATATTGACGTTCTGGAACGCTCCCTCTACAATGGATTTCTCTCAGGGATATCACTGACCGGGGATACCTTCTTTTATGTCAACCCACTGTCTTCAGATGGCTATAAACGCTTCAACCATGGAGCATGTATACGAAAACCCTGGTTTGACTGTTCCTGCTGCCCTACCAATATTGTTCGTTTGCTGCCATCGCTTCCGGGCTATGTATACGCAGTTCGGAACAATACGGTTTACGTAAACCTGTATATTGCAGGTAAGTCTTCCTTCGCTATAGACCAAACTACCCTTTCTCTGGAACAGCATACAAAATATCCCTGGGATGGTAATATCCGCATCACCGTATCCCCGGAAAAAAATTCCAAATTTGAACTTTATCTCCGTATTCCCGGTTGGGCAATGGGAAATCCTGTTCCTGGAGATTTGTATCGCTATACAGATAAAAATACAGAAGAAATACAACTGCAAATAAATGGCGAAGATGTACCTGCTTCTGTAACCCAAAACGGCTATGTCTGCCTACGCCGTATATGGAAACAAGGGGATACCGTAACCCTGGAACTTCCCATGCCGATTCGATACGTTAGCTCCCATGAGGCTATCGAAAATAATAAAAACAGAATAGCCATTGAAAGAGGTCCTCTTGTATATTGTGCCGAAGGCATAGATAATAATGGACATGTAGAAAACAAGTTCATTTCAAAAGATATCTCATGGAAGAAGCAGGAACAGGAAATTTTACCTGGAGCAGCAGTAATAGCATTAACCGGTGCGGGAAAAGCAGTATATAGAGATGCTGCAAACCAACCAGAACGCATAGAAGAAGAAGATGTTACACTGATTCCCTACTATTCCTGGGCACATCGTGGGGCGGGGGAGATGCAGGTCTGGATCGCCGACAATGCAGAAACCGCACAGGTAATCCCACAGAAAACCCTCGCTTCTACAGCCCATATTTCGGCATCTCATACAGGAAAAAATGAAGCACCAGCCGCATTAAACGATATGCAGGAACCCAAATCCTCCAAGGATAGCGAAATAGATCGGTTTACCTGGTGGCCTCATAAAGGCACACAGGAGTGGGTACAATATGACTTTGATAAAGAAGTGACAGTGGGGGGGATGGATATCTACTGGTTTGACGATGCGCCGCACGGAGAATGTCGCGCCCCTTCCAAATGGGAATTACTCTATCTCCAAGGGAAAAATTGGAAACCCGTAAATGCTGTTTCACAGTACACAACTACACTAAACCAATATAATAGTGTCACTTTTAGTCCCATCTCAACCCGCGCCCTGCGGCTGGATGTCCAATTGCAGGAAAAGTATTCCTGTGGTATTTTAGAATGGAAAATTTCTGAAGATAACTAGTCCTGTTTTAAAAGGAAAAGATAGATGAATAATAATCCTGTAATTATCGGTCTTGATATTGGTACCAGTGGCACTAAAGCCATTGCCATGAATACCGACGGCACCTTGTTGGCCTCCACCCTCAAGGAATACCCCCTTCACAGCCCCAAACCCAATTGGGCTGAACAGGATCCATCGGATTGGTGGAAAGCCACTCTGGACGCATTGAGTGAGCTCGCTTCGAAAATTAACAGCCAAAACGTCGTGGCCATTGGACTCACCGGTCAGATGCACGGATCGGTCTTTTTGGATGGGGAAAATAATGTACTACGCCCAGCGCTGCTGTGGTGTGACCAACGAACAACAGCACAGTGTGCAACCATAACCGAAAAAGCCGGGGGAGAGGCTGCCCTGGTAGAGATGGTTTCCAATCCAGCACTTACAGGATTCACAGCCCCCAAAATTTTATGGTTACGCGATAATGAACCTGCCATTTTTGAAAAAACAAGAAAAGTGCTATTACCAAAAGATTATATCCGCTGGGCCCTTACAGGTGAATATGCTACTGATGTGTCCGATGCATCGGGAACATTACTCTTTGATGTGAAAAATCGGTGCTGGCATACTGAATTAATGTCCTTACTGGAACTTGACAGCAACCTTATGCCTCCCGCTTTTGAAGGAACAGAAATTACCGGGAACCTGTTAGCAAGTATTGCTGCAAAAACGGGTCTACCCTCGGGAATACCCGTGATTGCAGGGGGGGGAGATCAAGCAGCTGGCGGTGTAGGCTGCGGTATTGTACGTCCGGGAATTGTATCCTCCTCCCTTGGTACCAGCGGGGTTATTTTTGCGTTCTCAGAAGGTGTCTGCACCGATCCCAAAGGACGTGTTCACACTTTTTGCCATGCAGTACCGGGAAAATGGCATGTTATGGGGGTGATGCTCAGCGCAGGCGGGGCATTGCAGTGGTTCCGAAATACACTGTGCAGGGAAGAACAGGAAAAGGCAATAACCACCGGGCGGGATGCCTACGAATATATCACCGATGCGGCTGCAACGGTGCCTCTTGGCGCAGAGGGACTTATTTTCCTTCCCTATCTTACAGGCGAACGTACTCCCCACAAAGACCCCTATGCAAAGGGAGCATTTATCGGGTTATCATTACGCCACAATAAAGCATATATGGCAAGGGCGGTACTCGAAGGGGTTGCCTACGGCATGAGAGACAGTTTAGACATTATGCGCGAAATGGGAGTTTCTCTCAGCGTTTCAAGGGCATCGGGCGGAGGTGCACGAAGTGCCTTATGGCGGCAAATTATGGCGGATACCGGGCGCATTGCAATCTCCAGAATCAATGTGGATGAAGGTCCAGCCTACGGTGCAGCCATTCTCGCCGGAGTGGGAGCTGGATGCTACGGAAGTGTTGAAGAGGCGTGTGATGCCCTTATTCGGGAAACCGACTGCATCCAACCCAATGCTGATTCAGCAATACAATATGATGCCTGGCTCGAAGAATACCGTAATGCCTACAAAGCACTAAAACCAAACTATCAACGAATAGCAGCACTACTGTAAAAATAAGATGCTCCTCCCGAAAATTTGGAGGCCTACAAGCCTTTATACGAAGATAAAATCCAGGTGGGCATCCTGTGATATGTCTTTGCCACAAAAAGAGCCTAACGGGCAATCTACACGCATTTGACTTTTGAAAACACTTATATTCCCACCAGGTGATTGTGCTGTCAGTTATACTCTTGAA
>JAGLCZ010000534.1 GCA_023145975.1 Candidatus Hydrogenedentota bacterium
TTTTATAACGATCATCGTGTTGTTGCTTATGGCGAAGAAAACCGCGATTGGGGTGGTGCTTTCGCTGTTTATCAGGGACTTACCGAAGCAATTCCTTATTATCGTCTCTTTAACTCACCTATTTCAGAGGCAGCTATTGTTGGTACAGCAGTGGGTTGTGCAATGGAGGGGGGGCGTCCGCTTGTAGAGCTGATGTACTGTGATTTTTTGGGGCGTGCTGGTGATGAGGTATTTAACCAGATGCCTAAATGGCAGGCTATGTCTGCCGGGTTGCTGAAATTACCCATCGTATTGCGTGTTTCCGTAGGTGCGAAATATGGCGCCCAGCATTCACAGGATTGGACGGCATTGTGTGCACATGTACCGGGGTTGAAGGTAGTTTTCCCTGCGACACCCTATACGGCAAAGGGATTGCTTGCTACCGCGATGAGCGGCAATGATCCTGTAGTTTTCTTCGAGAGTCAGCGTTTATATAATCAGGTGGAAACTTTCCAGCCGGGGGGTGTTCCTGTTGATTATTACCGGTTGCCTTTGGGTGAGCCTGCCGTGATGAAGGAAGGCAGTGATCTTACTATTCTTACTTTTGGATCTACGTTATATCGTGCAATGGATGCTGCGAAACGTTTTGAAAGTGAATTTGGCATAACAGTCGAAGTGATAGATGGGCAGACATTGGTTCCTTTTAACTATGAGACAGTAGTAGCATCCTTGAAAAAGACAGGGAAAATTATTGTGGCAAGTGATGCGTGTGAGCGGGGTAGTTATATGCACACGATTGCGGGACAATTGAGTCAGATTGCTTTTGATTATCTTGATGCACCTGTGTGTGTGGTTGGTGCGCCCAATTGGATTGTGCCGCCAGCGGAAGCGGAAGAGATTTATTTCCCGCAGGCATTTAGTTTTCTGGATGCCTATCACCAGCAGATACAACCGCTTTCTGATTATACGTCGGTTATTGATCGTAGTCCAGATGAGATTATCGCCTTGAACAAGATGGGGATCTGATAGGCATAATGACAGAAAAATATTACGCTGGTTATTTACGAACGGTATCATAGATTAGATCGTAGGCAAAAATTAATTCCTCCATTGTACAATGGTTTTGTATAAAGTGGGAGGTACAGTAGAGTAGTCCGCCATCCTTGAACATACTGAGTACGCGGTGTATGGATTTTTCGAGAACGGTGTAGTCGCCAAAACCGATAGTATTCTGTACATCGAGTCCGCCCATTACGGTGAATTTCTGGCGGTATTGTGCATGGAATTGATTTAGATCCATTCCAGCGGATTCCTGCCATGGGTGAAGTACATCATACCCAAGTTCCAGTATCCCGTCTACGACGGCATTCACATTCCCATCGCTGTGAAGGCTGAGGAACGCACCTCGATGTTTTACTGCATCGGCGGTACTTTTATGGTTTGGGAAAATCATAGTACGCCAAGTTTCCACACTGAACATAAGGTTATGCTGTGCCCCCCAATCATCCGATACATGAATCATATCCACACCTAAATCAAGACAGTTCATGGCAAATGATTGGTTCCACTGGGCCTGACGTTTGTAGAGTCGCATTAATTCATCTGGAAAAACCAGCAGGTACATAAGGTGATTTTCTATGCCGAATATACCGTTGAACGCTTCAAAGATGCCTGGAGTTTGTACATATACAAACCGTTCACGAATTTCCTTATGATGCTCTATTTGCTTTCGGAGATTCGTGTAAAAGGACATATCATCCGGATCGGTAAAGGGTAGTTCTAAGGCTGTTTGCGGATCGAGGGAAGCACCTGTTTTTCCTCGTGCGTCCTCTAATGTTTTTTCAGAGATGGTGGGGGGACCGCCGAATAGATGGGCAAAATCAAATTCATACTTATCTTCAAAAGCGGCAACTGATCCAAAATGTTTTGTGATAGGCATGCTCAAATTTTCTGCTATCCAGCTATAAACGGGGATGCGATCGGGTTGTTGGTGTTTGATAGTGGCTATAACGCGCTCTCTTGAGTTCATAATTAATCCTTCTCATGAGTTCGGATTGTAATTCCTTATAAGTGTGATATTCTGGCACGCCAATCTATATTATAACATTATGAGATGATATATTTTATTGCAATAAATACTGAAAGTTCGTATACTGATTGAAAATAGTGAAGCAGTATTAATAGATTTTTTTCAGAGTAAGTATAAATAATATGATGTTGTGCATTCTAACAGTAGGAGATGCAGATTATGCCAGGTTGTCATGCTTTTCGGATTATGTGGGGCATCTTCGGAATAATAGTTATTATTGGATCGTTTGGGTGTGTACCAAAGTTTACACTTGAAGTAGTGATAGATCCTGTAGAAGCAGGACAAGTGAGCAGTAATCCCAGTCAGGATAAATATCGGCAGGGTGCAAAGGTTATGCTTGATGCAGAACCATCACAGGGTTATCAATTTCAAAAATGGGCTGGAGATCATGAGGGGGCAGATAGTTCCACCACTATTACTGTGGAGAAAAATATGCTGGTAACTGCTCATTTTATGCTTCTTGATTCCCATGAAGGAGAGGGTGAGCCTGAAGAAGGGGAAGTTACAGAAGGTGAAACTGGCGAAGGTGAAGGTGAAGCGATAGAAGGTGAGGTTGCAGAGGGTGAAGGCGAGGCGGAAGAAGGCGAAGTTGCAGAGGGTGAAGGCGAAGGAGAACCCACAGAAGGTGAGCCAATAGAGGGGGAAGGAGAGTATCTATTGCAGCCTGCTTTTTCCTGGGAACCAGCCTGGATAGGTCAGGATGTTTCTTTCGATGCTTCCGCCAGTCAAAATGCCGAAACCTATACATGGGATTTTGGTGATGGCACCAGTGGTAGTGGAGAGACTGTAGTACATCAGTTTAATGTTATCGGTGTATTTGCAGTGACACTTACTGTATCTGATGCCAGTGGCGAGATTTTACTATCCCATGATGTAGCAGTTGAATTGACACCTGTGGCTGGGTTTTCTGTTGCCCCGGAAACTGCTTATGCGCTTCAGGAATTTCTGTTTACAGCGGATTTACAATCTCCAGATACACAACCCGTCAGTGCATATCTCTGGAACTTTGGTGACGGAAATATCAGTACCATTCCTTCCCCTGTGCATACCTATGAAGATGCAGGAACATATGAAGTGCGTCTTAGGCTTTTTTATAAGCATAGTCAATCGTTGGATACATCACCTAGCCAGCAGGTTACTGCTGCCCATACTGTGATTGCCCATGCCCA
>JAGLCZ010000535.1 GCA_023145975.1 Candidatus Hydrogenedentota bacterium
GGCGATGTCCCCTTCTTTTCCAATGTCAGGGAAATCAAAATATCACCATTACCATAAATCTTGTACCTCGTCTCCAGAACAGCCTTATTTTCGGGCAGGATACTTCGTATAATAGTATGCACGGCATCCGGGGTGGGCTGCGTCACCATTATTTCCGTCACACGCCGCTGATCCGATACATCCCGCCAGCACTTCAACCGTTCCGGCATCTTATTTCCCCGGTCGTTATCTGTAGGTGCCCGCCAGAAATTGGGCTGCAGCGGTGACACAAGCAGTTCATTACCAGATACATTCCACGATATGATGTCGCCCGTAGTTTTATCAATACATACAGTATATCCATCACCACTAACAGTAATCTCTTGTGTATCTTCTTTAAGTGTTAGTGCTGGAAACGATTCCAACAGCATGGAAGAAGCAATTATGGTTTCTACAGGTAACTGATACTGATCCCATGCGATTTCGAAGCCGGCATCCGCCCAGGGTAAATCGCGGGCGAGACAAGCTGACAGCCGAATAAAATACTCCGTATCCGCACGAACGATCAGCGGGGTAAATGGGATCGTTAGCGTTTCCTTTTCACCCGGCGCAATATTCACGATGGGAAGTACCCCCTGTTCGAGCAGCACACCATCCGCCATAATCTCCCAGTGCATTTTCAGATTTTCTGTGTCCAGAAAATAGTATTTATTGTGAATACAAATTTCGCCGGTGCGCAAATCCACCGGTTTAAATTTGATATACTGGTAGACTTTTTTTACTTCCGATGCCGACGGATTCGGTGTACGATCTGCCTGAAATAAACCGTCACAGCAAAATATATCGTCGTGATGTTCCTCACCGTAATCCCCTCCATACGCCCAAAACCAATCTTTTTTGTAGTGGGAAGCAGGCGTCTTACGGCTGCCCCGCGGATCATCAAAAGGTTTGCGTAATGCCTGATCCACAAAATCCCAAATACATCCTCCCATAAAAATCGGATGTGCTTCAAACACGTCCCAGTAATCCTGCAGATTGCCTACACTGTTACCCATGGCATGTGCATATTCACATAATAGAAAGGGCTTTTCGTTACACGAGCCGGGCGCAACAAGTTCAAGCAGCTGCGGTATACGAAA
>JAGLCZ010000536.1 GCA_023145975.1 Candidatus Hydrogenedentota bacterium
GACAGTTCCGATGCCCTTGGACTGGGCTTTCGTCTTGGATTTCTCGGGCTGCTGCACATGGAGATTGTACAGGAACGGCTTGAACGCGAGTTCGGCTTGACCCTGGTTACGACCATGCCCAATGTGGCTTACGTCATAAATAAAATCGACGGCACCTCAATGACCATTGAAAAAGCGTCGCAAATGCCCGATCCCTCCGAAATTGAAACGATTGAAGAACCGTATATTGAAGCGGACTTGATATGTCCCACCCAGTACTTGAGCACGGTTATAGAACTTTGCAAACGTAAACGGGGTATCCATGTACGGGTGGACTACATTGACGGCAACCGCTGCATGGCAGTATATAAGATGCCGCTTGCGGAGATTGTCCTTGATTTTTATGACAAGCTGAAAAGCTCTACCCGTGGATATGGCTCCCTTGAATATACGCTGATTGGTCATCAACCCGGTAATCTGGTAAAACTGGATCTGATGCTGAACGGTGAACCCGTAGATGCGCTTTCCACCATTGTACATCGTGAGAATGCAGTACGCCTCGGTCGTGCACTTGCCCAGAAACTGCGCAAGCTGATTCCACGCCAACAATATGAGGTTGCAATACAGGCGGCAATCAACCGCAAGATCATTGTGCGCGAAAGCATTTCTGCACTACGCAAAAACGTTACGGCAAAATGCTATGGCGGCGATATTTCCCGTAAACGTAAACTCCTTGAGAAACAGAAGGCCGGTAAGAAACGCATGAAGCAGGTTGGAACCGTTGAAGTGCCCCAGGAAGCATTTATGGCGTTGCTGCGGGTAAGCGAGGATGATAATGCCAAATAGTACGCGTTCCGGCAAGAACAGGAAAAGTGCTTTCAGTATCTGGGTACGTGCTTTGCAGGCAGTAACCGGTCCCTGGACAAAACATAATCTATTCAGCTGGGTCGGAATCCTTTTTGTGGTGTTCTTTATCAAAGGGTGCATTGTCGACCAATACACCATTCCCACCGGTTCCATGGAACCCACCTTGATAGGTAACCCCCGCTTCTTTCGTGGTGACCGTGTGTTGGTAAACAAATGTCTGTTCGGACCGCGCATCCCTTTTACCACCAAACGATTATGGCACTGGGGTAACCCGGAACGCTGGGATATCGTTGTATTCCATGCGATTGCGCCAGATGCCAAACATCCAATCCTGGTAAAACGTGTCGTCGGACTTCCCGGAGAAAAGATACACATCCGTGACGGGAAAATATGGATCAACGGGGAGGTCGTTACGCCGCCGGAACCTCTTGTCGATGTACTGCATTATACCGATGCAGTTACCATAGACGCCTCCGAAATAAAACGGCAGTTCCTCCTGCTGGCACAACGCAACCAGGCTCTCCCAAGTTTGGATCCCTATAATTTTAATGTACAGCTCCTGTATACGGAGATGGAAAAGATACACAGCACC
>JAGLCZ010000537.1 GCA_023145975.1 Candidatus Hydrogenedentota bacterium
CATCAGCACGGCATGATTGCCAATGCACAGACCTACGAGATCATGACGCCGGAGTCGGTGGGTCGTAACAGCAGCGATCTGGTGTTAGGAAAACACTCCGGTCGTGCAGGTCTTTCCCAGCGCAGCACCGAACTTGGATTTGAACTTAGCGAAGAACAGATAGACCAATTGTACGAACGGTTCATTGTATTGGCAGACAAGAAAAAAGAGATTTACTCTGATGATCTGCGCATGTTGATCGTTGATCTGCACAACGAGAAGTTTGAAACCTATCACCTTGAACAGCTGCGTACCTTTGGTGAAGATCCGACAGTGGCACTTGTGAAACTGAGCTGCGGTAAAGAAACCCTGATCAAAACGGCCATGGGTGACGGTCCTGTCCATGCCGCCTGTGTCGCCATCGAAGAAATACTGGGTTACACGAGCAAGCTTGAAGAGTTTGAAGTTCGCGCTACCACACCGGGTAAAGATGCATTGGGCGAGGCGCATATGACCGTTACTTTTGCTGATCGCAGTTACCGGGGCTCCGGCGCTTCCACCGATATTATTGAATCAGCCATCCATGCGTATCTCAACGCAGTGAATAAACATGTTGCGTATATTGAAAGTAAGAAGTTGAAGAACATCGAAAAAAGTGATATATAACGAAGAGATTCGATTCCATTTATAGGTAACGGCTCTCCGAACCGGGGGAGCCGTTTTTTAATGGAGCTATAGACTGTTTGCCGCTGCCCGTATCGATGAAGTACACTTCCAATGTGGGCAGCGCTTATCCATTGCCGCCATTCAACTGAAATTGCAAGATGAAATCAGCACAGGAACGCTTTAGGAATGACAAAAACGAAGACACGATTTGTCTGTGAAGAATGCGGCGCGATACAGTCAAAGTGGGCAGGAAAATGTGCAGAATGCGAAGCATGGAATACGCTGGTGGAAGAGGAACTGCAGGAAGGGGGCCCTCATGCACGTGCGTCATTGGCAGTTACTTCCGTACCGGTTCCTGTTACCGATACTATCCAGCCTTCACCGCCGCGCTTGTTGAGTGGTATGGCTGAATTTGATCGGGTCATGGGGGGAGGCATTGTACCGGGTTCCCTGACGCTTGTCGGCGGCGATCCGGGCATTGGCAAGTCTACGTTGATGCTTCAGGTTTCTCATTACCTGGCGATGAACAAAGGGGCGGTGCTTTATGTTTCCGGCGAAGAATCTTTCGATCAGGCGCGATTACGTGCGGGACGTTTGAAGACGCTGCATGATCGCTTGTTTATGTTGACGGAAACCCATGTGTCCGCCATTGCACCCCACATCACTCAGGGGGAATATAAATTTGTGGTGGTGGATTCCATACAGTCGGTTTACACGTCGCGTCTGGCTGCGGCACCGGGAACGGTTAGTCAGGTACGGGAATGTGCAAGTGAATTTATGCGTCTGGCGAAGAGTAGCAGAATCCCGATAGTGCTTGTGGGGCATGTAACCAAAGAGGGCGTAATTGCCGGACCCCGCCTGTTGGAGCATCTTGTGGATACAGTGCTCTACTTTGAAGGAGAAGGCCGTCAGTCGTTACGCGTGCTTCGTGCCGTTAAGAATCGTTTTGGTTCGACGAACGAGATTGGCGTATTTGAAATGCATGACACGGGGCTGGGCGAAGTTGCAAATCCAAGTGCATTATTTCTCGATGAACGGCCCTTGGGAGTGAGTGGTTCTGCTGTATTTCCGGGCATGGAAGGGGCACGCCCCCTTCTGGTTGAAGTGCAGGCATTGGTCAGTGATGCTCATGCAGGTTCCCCCCGCCGTACGATTACAGGAGTTAATCCCAATCGTGTCGCATTGCTGCTGGCTGTGTTGGAGCGTCATGCGGGGTTACGTTTTTGCGACAGAGATGTATTTGTAAATGTAGCGGGGGGCATCCGCTTGGATGAACCTGCCGCCGATTTGGCTGTGGCTGTAGCGTTGGCATCAAGTTTACTGGGAAAACCGGTAGCGTCTGAAGTGGCGATATTTGGTGAGGTAGGTTTATCCGGTGAAGTCCGGGCAGTGAGTGCTGCCCGTCAGCGTATACATGAATCTGCCAAGTTTGGATTCTCTCGGTGTATAATACCGGGGAACTGCAAGGGGGATGCCGCTGCGGCGAATTTGACGCCGGAACCGGTATCGAAGATTGTGGACGCTGTAAAAATAGCATTGGAGTAAGAACATGCCGAAACGTAAAAAAATTAATGAAGATGAAGCCTTTCGCGAAGCGTTACGTATGGTGGCGCCGGGAAGCCGGATACGGGAGGCGGTTAGCAGTATTCTTCAGTCGAAGATGGGTGCCTTGTTATGTTTTGGAAATGTGGGACAACTGACCCGTTTTTCCGAAGGCGGGGTGAAACTGGATGCTGAGATGACACCGCAGCTGGTGTACGAATTGTCAAAAATGGATGGTGCCATCATCTTGAATAAAGACGGTACTCGAATTCATTTCGCCAACCGTTTCCTTAAGCCTGCCAGTCATTATCCTACTATCGAAACCGGTACCCGGCATCGTGCGGCACAGCGTTTTGCCAATCAGTCCAAATCGATTGTACTTGCCTTATCAGAACGTCGTTCAAGTGTGACACTTTATTGTCATACCAAACGTTATGCTCAGGAAAATATAGAAACACTTGTGAACAAGGGAACGCAAACCCTGCAGACTCTGGAAAAATATGTGGGTACGCTGCGTAAGACCATGAAGGAACTGACACAGCGTGAAATGGAGAATATCGTTACTATTTTCGATGTGTGTCGTGTATTGCAGCGTACCGAAATGGTAAACCGAATTCGCCTTGAAGTCGATCCCATTCTTTTGGAACTGGGATCGGAAGGTCGCTTGCTGCAATTGCAAATGCAGGAGACTTTGAAGCCTTTGGAAGAGGCGCACATGGTGGTGCGGGATTATTACAAGGAACGGCAAGGCGTTACCCCCGACAGCATTCATGCACGTATAGCTGCACTCAGCCAGGAGGAACTGGTAAATTTGGGATACATCAGTCAACATTTAGGATATGGGCCAAACCTGCGTAGTGTGGATGCCTATATGGCACCTCGCGGCTATCGTATACTTCATTCTATTAATCGTCTTCCCTCCCAGATTATTGATAATCTGGTGGAAAACCTGGCTTCGCTTCAAGCCATTATGGCGGCCAACCGTGAGCAGCTGGTCGAAATTGAAGGGGTGGGTGATGTCATGGCAGAACGTATTCGCGGCGGATTGAGTTTGCTTGCTACCCAGTTAGGTAAGTGAGTATGGCTTGTATAACAAACTGTAAAATAGTGGCACACCAAGAGGTCGCCCCGGATCATAGGCGTATAGTATTGGATGCACCGGATATTGCTGCCGATGCCCGTCCGGGACAGTTTTGCATGATTGAAGTGCGCGAAGGTTCCAGTCCCTTTCTTCGTCGTCCCATGTCTATCGAACGTATTTTCGATGACGGGATTTCTATACTTTATAAGGCGATGGGTGAAGGTACCCGCATGATGGCAAGTATACCGACAGGTGCATACATCAATGTGCAGGGACCATTGGGAAATATATTTCCCATCGAATCTGATACGGTTCGTTCTATTCTGGTCGCGGGTGGTATTGGTATTGCACCGTTGATTGGTCTGGCGGAGGCTATTATTGCCCGGGGAGCCCGTGCTCCCGAAGTAATTTTGGCAGCAAGGACAGAATGTTTGCTGTTGTGTGAAAAAGAATTGTCACAAATGGGTTGTGCCGTTACACTTGCTACTGATGACGGCTCTGCCGGCTTCAAAGGCTTTGCTGCCGATGCGTTGCGTCTTTTGGATCCGGATAGCAAAACGCTGGTTTATACTTGTGGTCCGAATGTGATGATGCGTGCTGTGTATGATGTGTGTGCTGCTGCCGACACGCGCTGTTACGCTTCCTTGGAAGCAGTAATGGCTTGTGGCGATGGTGTGTGCATGGGATGTGTTGTGGAAACCAATGCCGAGAATGAATTTGCTAAGATGGCGCGTGTTTGCCGTGAAGGACCTGTTTTTGATGCACGTGTAATACGTTGGAACGCTTTTGACTGAAGATCGTTCGGGGAGTTGATATAATGCCTGTTAATTTACAAATAGATTTGGGTGGCTTGACGATGAAAAACCCCGTTACGGTGGCGTCGGGCACTTTTGGCTATGGTGCGGAATACGCGGATTATTTTGATGTGTCACAATTGGGCGCGGTGACGGTGAAGAGCTTGAGTTTGGAGCCGCGTTCGGGTAATGTACCGCCGCGTATTGTGGAAACACCTTCGGGGATGCTCAATGCGATTGGATTGCAAAATGTAGGGATGGAGACCTATCTCCGCGAGAAATTACCTTTTCTCCGTGAGAAGAAATGCGTGATTATTGCCAATATTTACGGGAGCGGTCCCGAGGCGTACGCTTCGTTGGCAAGTCGTCTTGAGGCGGAAGGGGGTGCAGATGCTATTGAGGCAAACCTGTCATGTCCCAATGTGCACGATGCTCAAAATGCACGGGGCGGCAGCCTTGTAGCACAGCATCCCGATCAGGTTGCTTTGTACACGCAGGCGATCAGGGAGGCGACAAAGCTCCCGGTATTCATTAAACTTTCCCCTAACGTGACCGATATTGTTGAGCCTGCCCTTGCCGCGCAGGAGGCTGGAGCAGATGCCGTATCCCTTATCAATACCCTTATCGGCATGGCGATTGATTCTGAAACGCGCAAGCCCCGGATCAGCAATATTGTGGGAGGGCTTAGCGGTCCTGCTATCCGTCCAGTCGCCCTCAAAATGGTATGGGATGTTTCCCGTGCTCTTCATATCCCCGTCTTGGGCATGGGTGGTATTGCCACTGCCGACGATGCTGTGCAGTTCCTGCTGGCGGGCGCCCGTGCAGTGGCTATCGGTTGTGCTTCTTTCAGGAATCCTGACGCCGCATTGAAAGTGGTACAGGGGATCGAAAATTATTGTCAGCAGCACGGCATCAGTGATGTTAACGAGTTGGTTGGCGCAGTAAAGCTATAGAGAAAACAAGTCTTAATATATTTTCCTTTTCTCAGGGTTATTTTGGTCAAAATAACATGTTAAATAGCATTTTTTTATTCTCGCCGATAATAGAAATAGTACCAGATGAGAAGTAAAAGGTGTTTTAAGAGATGCTCATATTTAATTGCTAATACTATGGCTTGGGATGAGATTCTGACTCAATCTCAGGGGTGATGTAACGTCGCTGCAGCCATGTCACGCCTACAAGATCATAGATTCCCCGCCAGAGTCTGTTACCAATTCCATATTTGGATTTTCCATAAATTCTCGGGTGGTGGTTTACGACGGATTCAGTGACGCTTTTTTCTGCAGCTTTCAGTATCGCTCCCATGAAGCGATGAATACCGTTGAAGGCAATAATATGGGGAACACACTCTCGTCGAAATCCCTTTATTCCACAAGAGGCATCATGGAGGCCATCATGAAGTATTCCATTGCGAACACCATTAGCAACACGGCTGGACAAGCGACGTACAATAGTATCCTGTCGTTTCTGACGATAACCACATACGAAATCGGTGCTGTCCAATAAGTCAAGAAATGTCGGAATATCAGCCGGATCATTTTGAAGGTCACCGTCCAGGGTGATTATATATTCGCCCCGGGCGCGGCGTAGTCCGGCAATAAGTGCTGCTGATTGACCATAGTTCTGTGCCAGATGAACTACGTGGAGGGTGTGGATATTTTCTGCGAGTTGGTTCAGTTCTTCACGAGTGCCGTCGGTACTGCCGTCATTTACAAAAATACATTCGTGTTGGCAATGAGATAATTCAGCAAGTGTATTGTTTATGGAGTCCAATAGTATTTTGAGATTATCAATCTCATTATAAACAGGTACTATTATCGAAATATTTTTGATGCATGTCTTTGCAATATCCATGACTGTACCATGACATCCTTTTCTGGGGTATTAATTACGGCTGTATGCTATATTTTCTGCACGTTCCAAATGTTCCCTCGGTATAAAAGCATCCGGATTCAGGGTAACCAATTCCTGCCAGTCAGCAACACATCGGTCGGGTACGCTTAAAAGATCATATATCGCGGCTAATTGAGTTGCTGTATGCGCAGAATCCGGGGCAATAATCAAAATATTTATAAATCGATCTATTGCCTCATTATAGCATTTTTGGGCGGCGAGGACTTCTCCCAGATGCACTTGATGCCATAGATTAGCAGGTTGTAAAAGTTCCAGTGCTAACAGCATATCTTCTGCTTGGGTATATTTCTCCTCACCTATTAGTTCAAGAGCAGTTGTACTGATAAAATCGATGTACTTTGCAGGTACGGCACTATTGCTATTATGAAAGACTAGGTCGAAAAGTTTTTCACTTTCTTTTGTTCCTCCAAGCCGACAGTCAATGGCAGCACAAATAAGAGATAACGGGAAGTATTTTCGAGATTCTTTGCAGTATGTTTTTGCTTTTTTAAAATTCCCCGATGCTGCCAGCGAAAGAATATAATGTTCTTTTATGATAGATGAATCGGGAATGCTTTCAAGCATTTCGCGCCAGGTTAATACTCGTTGCTGAGGAGTCTTATTCGCGATCAACAGGTCATCCCAAAGGAGTATTACTTGTTCAGCTATGGGGGATGCCTGCTCCTCCAAAAGTATAGACTTGAATATATCTGAAGCAGTGATGAAATCACCGTTCCTGAATAATGCTTCCGCAAGTTTTATTCGTAAGATAGAAGAATTTGGGTCGTATTGTAATCCCGTTTGAAACAGATGGATTGCATGTTCGAAGTCGCTGCCTTTCATGATGTATTCACCCGATTCGATACAGGTAAGTACTGCGATGGAGTACAGAGAAGAATCTTTTGACATTGCCAGATTTATTTGTTCAATACCTTTTTTACAATACCCCAGTTTTGCCAGAGCGCCTCCCAAATAAATCCTTCCTTCATTTAATTCGAAATCAATTTTTAAAAGCTCCCCGTATTCTTCTACGGCTTCTTTAAGCAGCCCTTCTTTTTCAAGGATTCGTGCTAAGTGCATTCGCAATATCGGATTGTCAGGTAGTAACTGTACAATATTTTTCCATATTGCCGGATGATCACTATAGTCCTGTTTTTCAAGAATAATCTTCATCTGCCCGGCAAGTTTTGATGTGGT
>JAGLCZ010000538.1 GCA_023145975.1 Candidatus Hydrogenedentota bacterium
CGTGGCATTGCTTTGGAGACGGCGTTAACTATGATGGTCTCACCGTATACTGGGATTATCGTAGTCCCAATGCAGACGGCAGCAGCATTCCTGATCTGGCAGCTCTTGACTGGAGCATGGGCGCAAAACTTATTGACCACAGTTTCCCATTAGATTCTGCTCTGCTAAAATTAAATAACCAGGTGCCGGTAGGTCCCTATGGTCGTGCATGGGCAGGTTGGGATTCAGAAGCACCAGCAAAAGGCGATGTCGTACAAAATGTACATCATCCTGTGGGGGCAGATCTGAAAACTTCGCGGGGAATCATTACAAATGATTCTACAGATACTTGTATGAACGCAACATGCAGCCAACGCTACGACAAGCAGATTAAGATATTATGGAACGATGGGGTCACCGAGCAAGGCTCCTCGGGGTCAGCATTACTGATACGCAGCCGTAATTTCAGGATTGCAGGCGTATTGAGTAATGGCACCACACACAGTTGCACAGACTCGAGCGGCAACCTCGATAACTTCGGTCCCTTCCACGCATTTTTTCCGCAAATCGGATGCTATCTGCTAAATAATTACACCTGTCAGGATCCCTATGAAGCAGAATCCAAAGGTTGTTTCCTATTCAGAAAAGGCTTCTCTCTTGAAATGCTGCAGAACCTGCGTATATTCAGGGATGAAACATTAAATAAGAGTACAGTAGGCAAGCGACTGGTTATGGAATACTACACACAAGCGCCCGTACTGGAAAAGTGGCTTGATGAAAATCGGGCAGCTTCTTTTATGTTCAATGGATTACTTACCTTAGGGGCTGCGTGGGGGGCTGGAATGTGATCAGTACCCGCATTAAATACCTTTTCTCCGCTTGTGAAAAAAAAAATGGTTTTTTATTAAAAAATCGGGTATACTGTCTTTAGTGTCTTAGTACGTGGTTATAAATTAATAGGAGAAATTAAGGTATGAAGAAAACACGCAACGGATTTACGCTCATCGAATTACTGGTAGTGATTGCTATCATCGGAATTCTGGCAGCGATTCTACTACCCGCCCTCGCCCGCGCCCGTGAAGCAGCACGTCGTTCCAGCTGTCAAAACAACCTCAAACAATGGGGAATTGTATTCAAGATGTATGCCAACGAATCATCAGGCGAAAAATTCCCTACACTGCAGGCAGGCATGTTTGAGTGGGAAGACGGTACTAGCAATACCGCCACTTTTGATCTTGGTCCTAATGTATTTTCTATCTACCCGGAATATCTCACGGATGCGGCAATTGCCCTCTGCCCAAGTGATCCGGAAAAAGGATCGCACGCGAAAGACATGCTTGACCCCGTCACCGGTGATGTACGTTTTGATATTGTTGGTCCCCCAAGTCGATATGCCAGTGCCATTGATTCCAGTTACACCTACCTGGGATGGGCGTTGGATCAATTTGGTTATGAAGAGCCCGGTGTCAGTTTAGATCTCATTGTCAGCGTCATGAATGCCGTTGGTGAAGGTGATAAAATTCCTGACGATGTTGCAAGTTATATGGGACCCACACAAATGGTCGGTCTACTGGACTCCATCATCGCAGGCGGTCTTCTCGACGCGGTACTTGCTGGAGACGGCGTTCTAATGGGAAAAGTCATTGACGATAACGCTGACCTTAAAGGGGTTCAAGGCGGTATCTATGAAGGACATGGTAATGGAGGAACTGACACAATATATCGTCTTCGTGAGGGTGTAGAACGCTTTATGATTACAGATATAAATAACCCGGGTGCCGGAGCTATGGCACAAAGCACACTTCCCATGATGTTTGATCATGTGGCCGTAGCAATAAACCTGTTCAATCACGTTCCCGGTGGTTCCAATGTCCTCTTTATGGATGGTCATACGGAATTCCAGCGCTACGAAGAAAAGGGACTGAATCTCCCCAATCGACGCGTAGCAGAATGTATTGGTATGATGGCATTAGCCCTGTAAAAATATTTCAACTACAGCATATTTAGTTGTAGTGACCCGCGTCATGGCATGTGACGCGGGTCTTTTTTTCTAAGCACAGCATTCAAACACGTAAAATAATCGACAAAAAGTCATATCACTCGCTATCACGAATCGCTTCTATCTTTTTTGACTCTACCTTCCAGTGTTTTTCCTACATGAACCGCATCAAAACCCATTTTCCCCCGCATAATATCTACCGCTTCATATAATCGCTCCCATTTTTCTGTCTTCTCACGGTTAAATAGACGAAGTTGATGCTGATTATAAGATAATTTTGACAGATTTACACCTACGAGCCGCACCCGTGCCCGACGCACCTTTGCTTTGAAGAACAGCTCTTTTAATACGGCTATGATATCCACATCCAACGCGGTAGGATCATCCACTGTTTTCGAAAATGATTTGGTGCTGAAATCGCTATACCTGACTTTCAGCGTAATCCGCTTAGTTTCCAGTCCCTCCGAACGCAATGTGTGTGCGCAATGCTCCGACAGCCGAAATATGACCGGCTCAATAGCAAGCCAATCCGCTATATCTTCCAGAAATGTAGTTTCACGACTTATTGACTTTGGTGCGCCACGACGGGTTATCTCATCACTGCCGACTCCCAATGCGGCATACTGAAGTGACAAAATCCCCTGTTCACCAAATTTAGACTTAAGGATCTGCTCCGGCACTTCCGCCAATTGTTTTATCGTTAGTACACCCAGACTTTCAAGGGCATCCTGGGTATGCGGCCCCACTCCAGGCAACTTCCCCACCGCTAACGGTGCCAGAAACAGCCGCTCATGCCCATTGGGAATAGACAAGTACCCATCAGGCTTAGATTCATTGGCAGCAATCTTCGCCACCATTTTATTGGAGGCAACCCCGATGGTACAGCTGATATGCTCCTGTTCAAAAATAGACTTCTTAAGATGTCGTGCCAGCTTTTCTTCGTCCCCGAATAGATGTATGGAACCTGTTATATCAAGGTTGGCTTCGTCAATGGATGCCATCTGAATAACGGGGGTAGCGGTTTCCAAAATAATTTGTATACGATGGCATACCTCATTGTATATCCCCTGACTGCATCGCATGAATATTCCGTTTGGACACAAGCGTTTTGCCTGTACAATAGGCATAGCAGAATGCACCCCGAATTTTCTTGCCTCATAGGATGCACTGGCAACAACACTGCGCAAGTCATCCTCATTTCCCCCTACGATCAAAGGTTTTCCTTTAAGCAAAGGGTTACGTGCCATTTCCACAGATGCAAAAAAAGCGTCCATGTCAATATGTAGAATTCGTTTCGTCATAGGTAAATTATAATACGCTTTTCAGTACCAAAAATGCTATAGTAGTTCATCATTGTTGGTGGTACGATGTGGTTGTTATTCCTTTTATGTACCCATTACAGTAAAAATTAAAATGTGCTCTCTCTGTCTCTTAGTAATAGCAGTTGCTGTGTGTAATGAATATATACAGGAAATTATGATATGTCTGAATACATTCTTGAAATGCGCGATATCACCAAGCGTTACCCGGGCGTAACCGCACTCGACCAAGTCAATTTCAACCTAAATCCCGGAGAAGTACACTGCCTGGTCGGCGAAAACGGTGCAGGGAAATCCACCCTGATGAAAGTTTTGGCTGGTGCCATCGCAAAAGATGAAGGACATATTTATATTAATGATAGCGAAGTAAACTACTCTTCTCCTCAACAAGCATCACGGCTTGGCATCAGTATGATTCATCAGGAATTTAATCTTGCACCACAACTAAGTGTAGCCGAGAACATATTTATGGGACGCGCGCCAACCCGCCGGGGCATTGTACAGTGGAAGCAACTGCATCAGGATGCTAAAAAGTCGCTCGCCATGCTTGATACTGATCTGGATTCTCATCGTATGGTAAGCACACTAAGCGTAGCAGAACAGCAGGTAGTGGAAATTGCGAAAGCACTATCGGTAAATGCACGTATTCTGGTCATGGATGAGCCGTCTGCCACACTCAGCGACCATGAACTTACCGCTCTGTTCGCCATTGTAAAAAAACTGGTGAAACAGGGAATGGGTATCATTTATATTTCGCATCGCTTAGAAGAAATCTTTAAAATTGGCCATCGGGTTACGATTATGCGCGATGGCACACAAGTTAACACCAATGAAGTAAGTGCACTGGACAGGAATGATATTATACGGATGATGGTTGGACGCGAACTAAAAAACGAGTTCCCCCCCCGTGAAATAGAACTTGGTGAAGAACGACTCTGTATTAAAAATTTGTCCCGTAAAAAATCTTTTACAGATATATCCTTTTCTTTGCGTGCTGGAGAAATTGTCGGTCTTACAGGACTTGTCGGGTCGGGGCGTACCGAAGTGGCTCGTGCTATTTTCGGGGCTGATCCTGCTCATTCAGGCACTATCCTGCTGGATGGTGCACCCGTACGTATACGTACCCCAAAACGTGCCATTGCCCACGGAATTGGTCTACTCACAGAAGACCGAAAAGCGCAGGGACTGGTACTGGGAATGAGTGTATGCCATAACATCCTTATGGCCGATATGAAGGACGCCCTCTTTGGTCCTTTCCTCAACCCTGCCCGTGAAAAAAAGATCGCTCAAAAATACGTACAAGACCTACAAATAAAAACACCCGGCGTGGATCAAATGGCGCAAAACCTCAGTGGTGGTACGCAGCAAAAAGTGGTATTGGCAAAATGGCTGCTCACTCAATCCAAAGTACTAATCTTTGATGAGCCTACCCGCGGCGTTGATGTGGGAGCAAAAGTAGAGATTTACCGCCTCATGAATGCTGTTGCCGCTAATGGGGTTGCCATACTCATGATTACCAGCGAACTCCCGGAAGCACTGGGTATGTGTGATCGTTTACTGGTCATGCGGGAAGGCCGTATCACTGGAGAGCTTGACCATAATGAAGCCGATCAGGAAAAGATAATGCACCTGGCAACATTAGATACTGCGATATAACATGGGAAAGAGGGACGGTAAACACAGTTCCTCATTCTCACTGTGGCGAGAGAGCGTAGGTTACTTGAACTTTCGCGAGACAGGCGATTTGAGGCACTTCTGTTGTCTGCCCTTCTGGTCGTTGCACCCATTCAATAGAAAGAACTTCTACACGATCAACAGCGTAAATATTTGTTTTTACAGCCATTGCAACCGCTTCCGCTGGAGGATAAGCATTCTCTGTTGCATGCGCAACAGCTTCT
>JAGLCZ010000539.1 GCA_023145975.1 Candidatus Hydrogenedentota bacterium
ATAACAGAGAGGATATTGGGCACTTCCGGAGATATTGACATAATGGCACATTGCCCTTTACAGGCGGACAAAAGTGCTTCAAGTAAGCCGGGATCGCCCGCTTGTGTATCGCAGGCGGCACCGCTTATTGCGACAAAGGGCCCTTCCAGATGAAGACCGGGAATGAAAACGGAATCAATCGTTGCCAACGTGTCGCTGATTGAAGCCAGGGTGTTCAGGTACGCATCGTCTGTTTTTGGAACCAGCGTGGGGGTAACAGAGGTAACGCCATACTGCCCCAGCTGCGCTGCAGCGGCCTTGCAGGTTTCCCCATCGGATTCATAAAGATACTGCTGTATCCCGTGGGTATGCAGATCGATTAAGCCCGGCGTTAACAGCCGTCCTTTCCCATCAACCCGCGTTCCGTTCATTGTTGCAGGCGGCTCACCAATGCCCATTGCCGTGACAGCACCTTCCGACATAGCCAAATAGCCGCGCCGGCAATCAATACCGGGGCGCAAAACGTGGACATTATAAAGAAGCGTCGAACTCATAAAACCTTTCCTGTACAAAAAAGGTATGGATTGCAATAATAGCTTTCGCCAAGTATAATGAGCCAAACCTATACGTTCAAGTTTTTTCTTCAACTAACAGGATAAAGGAAAGTGTATCGTGAGTACTTTTCAGGCAGGTGCGGCGGCGGTGTCGATTACCCCGTCCAAATCGTTACATCTATTCGGGTACCCGCATGTGCCGCGTATGAGCACAGGGGTACACGATCCCCTAATGGCTTCTGCGTTGTATCTGAAACATGGTGATACGTCATTACTTTTCGTTGCCAATGACATCATCTTTATCCCCAATGACCTGGCTGCCCGTGTGCGCCGCCGTATTGCCGCGCAAAGCGATCTCCCCATTGAGAACATTTGTATCACCGCAACCCATACCCATTCAGGTCCGGATACCGTCCGTTATATTAGTAATGAAGCCGATCCCAGCGTACCGCCTGTGGATGAAGCCTATTTGCGGCAGCTCGAAGAAGGGATTGTTGACGCTGCACGCACTGCAATAAAAAACGCCTGCCCTGCGGAATTGGGAACGGCCCTTGCCGACGGAAGTTGTGTGGGCGGGAACCGTCGCGATCCTGTAGGACCCCGTATACCGGAAATTCCTGTGGTATCGCTGCGTAACCGGGAGAATAAAAGTACTATTGCTCTGATGCTCATTTGCAGTATGCACCCTACAGTATTACACGAAGATTCGTCCCTTATCAGCGGCGACTTCCCCGGCTTGACCCGACAGTATCTACAGAAAAATGTGGTGGGCACCGCCTGTCCTGTACTCCATCACACCGGCGCCTGCGGCAACCAAAGTCCCCGGCATGTTACCCGTGCAAATA
>JAGLCZ010000054.1 GCA_023145975.1 Candidatus Hydrogenedentota bacterium
ACTTTCAGTAGTCTATCATATCCAACAGATGAAATAAAGTAAGAATTTTGACATGAACGTTATTTTTAGGGATAATACGCATAGTAGTTTCTCCTTTTGGAAGTGATAGATAAATAGAGATAGGTAACAATATGAAAACGGTGTCTTTTTTTGTTTTTTTCGTATGTGTGCTAAGTGCATTACCGGCTATTGCAGAATTGCAGTGGTGCGATGGAAAATGGCAGATTGAATTATCTGGAAGCATTGGGATTGACTCAGGTAAGGTTGATCGGTCAGGTGATTATATGCTTCGAGCGATGGTGGACTATGAAGTTCCTTTTGCAGATCACGTTACACTAGGGTTACGTGCCCTTCCATTATTTGTTTATGAGCAGGATGAGGATACCGTATGGGGAGGTGGGTTAGGTTTAGGATTACGGTGCTATTCCGTCGCAAATGAATATCGTGGCTGGTTTGTTGAGGCAGCGGCATATGCATTAGGGCACAAGAATCATTTCGAGGGGAACAGTGCCAATATAAATTTTCTCACCGGCTTCGGTGTTGGTTACAAATGTAAAGAAAACTGGTCTGGCGTATTGCGCTGGGAGCACATTTCCAACGCCAATATTAGCAAGCATAATTCGGGTGTCAATCTATTTTCCTTAGGTGTGGGATACGCGTTTTAAATAAAATAGTAAAAGCCACCGTTTCTGATTGGAAACGGTGGCTTTTTAATTTTCTTTTGTTAATAAATTGTTTTTTCTGTGTTAACGTCGAAAAAGTGCGTTGCTTCCATGTCAACATCAAGTATATGGGGCTTTGCTACTTCCGGTTGCGAGTCTGTGTGGATGCATGCTGTGAGAGATTGCTTGCCGATTTTGAGATACAGATTGATTTCAGATCCCATCGGTTCTACAACTTCTATCATTGCATTTATGCTTACATTTGGGTTTTCTTTTTGATCTGGATTTTCCAGCAAATGCTCCGGGCGAATTCCTAAAATAATAGATTTGTTTACGTAAGTCTGCAATAGGTCTTTGCGCGATTTGGGTGCACGAAGTTTTACTGTTTCTTGATCGTCAACAAAAAACAGAGTGTCATTTTCAGCGATTAATTTACCTTTGACCATATTCATGGGGGGGCTGCCGATAAATCCTGCAACAAATAGGTTGACAGGATGATTATAAAGTTCAAGAGGAGCTGCAACCTGCTGGATGACACCGTCCAGCATTACTACGATCCTGTCCCCCATCGTCATGGCTTCAATCTGATCATGGGTAACATATATCATGGTGGATTGCAGACGGGTATGTAATTTCGAAATTTCCGCCCGCATTTGCACTCGCAGTTTGGCATCCAGGTTGGACAGTGGTTCGTCGAAAAGAAATACCTTGGGTTGACGGACGATAGCACGCCCTACAGCTACGCGCTGACGCTGCCCGCCGCTTAGAGCTTTCGGTCGCCGGTCGAGCAGGTCAGTAATCCCAAGGATTTTAGCAGCATTATGGACACGATCTTCTATTTCCTTTTTGGGATATTTACGCAATATCAGACCAAATGCCATATTTTTGTATACGGTCATGTGGGGATACAAGGCATAGTTTTGAAATACCATGGCAATATCACGATTTTTCGGTGGGACATCATTTACAAGTGTATCGCCAATATGAATTGTGCCGCTGGTAATTTCTTCCAGCCCGGCGATCATACGCAGCGTTGTCGATTTTCCGCATCCGGAAGGCCCAACCAGTACCACAAACTCTTTATCATTGATGACCAGGTCGGCCTTTTTTACGGCTTCAATATTACCGGAATAGACTTTACACAGATCTTTTAGTTCGACTCGTGCCATAATCCCTCCCTGTCATGTGCACCTCGCCTTGAAGCGGGAGGCGGAACGCACAGTGAAGATAATCTTATTAACAAACAATAGAAATCTACGATCATAAAACGATAATAACAGAGGTCTGTAATAGAATCAAAACATTTTTACAGCGAAATATTCAAAGGCTATTTTGAGTCTCTGAGGTGAGTTGATATAAAGGCGGTTTCTCCCAATGAAATCCCTATGTGTTTGGCAATAGTCTCGCATTTTGCTTTTAAAAGCAGGTACACATTTTCTTCAAAATCGTCTATCGTTTCATAATTTCCTTGTCCTTTTCCCAAAATTATATCCGCTTGTGTCATGCGTTGAAGAAAAGTTTCGGGAACCAATGTCAAAGGAGAACCCACGAAGGCACCGCCATTATCAATGACATCGCAAATATCAGTCAGTCCTACTTGTTCCGCATCTTCCAGACAGGCATCGTTAATAATAGGGGCTGCCTTTACTACTGCTGTTACACAGGTATGTCGTTGTAATTGGCGTATTAACACTTTATCAAAAACAATTTCTCCAGCATTATCGAGGAGATAAAGGAAATCAGCGCAAGGTTTGAGATTTTCCAGAAAATGTGTAGTGTGATCCATAGCAAGGGGTGTTTCCATTGCTTGTGCGATTGCTTCCTGCGGATTGATTTCGTGGGCTTGCATAATTCCCAGGTCAATAACATTTCCAGCGGCAGCCAGTTTTAATGCTGTTATCAGGGGTTGGTCGCTTTCTTGAACCAGTTGTTCCAGTTCATCTTCTAATTCCAACATCATTGTATTATGATCCCGTTTGATTTTAGCGTAAGGATCTGCGACGCCTGATAGTTTCTGCGCATATTGATACAATTTTAAAGACAGTACCGCAGGTGATTGATTCAAGTCCATGGAGGGGACATCGGCTGCAGCCGCATTAAGTACAGCACGGTGTATTTTAGGGTCATCCCCCGCAATTTTTGCTGCACGCAATGCTTGGTGTACTACACATTCAAGACACTCAATTGATGCTTTCATAGAGGAACCTTACATTATATTGTTGTGAGATAAGAGTAAAGATACTGGTGATTATGCCTGTTTTTTTCAGGAAAATCAAACTGTACGGCTTCAATTTTTATAATCCAACGATTATGGGCGGCGACGGTAATAATCCAGTACAACGGCAATAATAATTACTGCCCCGGTTACGAGTCGTTTAATCGGATCCTGCGCTCCCATCTGTACGAGACCATTTTCGAGGACAGCAATGATGATGACACCAATGAAGGTGTTGATGACAGAACCCCGTCCTCCCATCAGGCTTGTACCGCCAATAACTACTGCTGCAATAGCTTGTAATTCGTAGCCAATGCCTGCATTCGGGTCGGCGGCAGTAAGTTTGGCACAGTGTATTACAGCTGCCAATGCTGCGAGACCACCGCATAAGGTATATACTGCAGTTTTAATATAGTTTATGGGTATTCCCGACAGTCGTGCAGCTTCTTCGTTTCCACCTAGGGCAAACATGCTGCGCCCGAAGATCGTATAACTTAGTATGAATTGGGCGATGATAACGATAAATAGCGCTATAAGAAAAGAAACGGAAAGTCCCATCATGCCCCGTGCAGTTATCCATTCAACGCTCGTGCCGATATAGTGAGTTTTTGAAGTTGTTACGAGGTATGCTCCACCCCGTGCAGCTTCGAGCATGCCGAGGGTTACGATGAATGCGGGAAGTCGCCATTTGGCCACCATAACCCCATTTACAGCGCCACAGATCATACCGACAGCGATACAGAGTACTGCCGCCAAAAACAGGGGAAAATGCCAGCTTGTTATTGCAAGTCCGAAAACGGCACCACCCAGGGCAAGAACAGAACCTACAGATAGATCAATACCTGCAATAATCAATACGAAGGTCATGCCGGTGGCGATGATTACTGCATCAGGAATCTGATTTGCAATGGTACGAAATGTGATAAGGGTGAAGAAGTAGTCTGTGGTTGTAGCGAAGAAGGCGATGAGTACAATCAATGCCAGGCCAAGACCAAGATAATCCGCAAGAGCGCGGTGAAGTCGCTTTGAGTACATATCAGGTTGCTGCAGTTGCCGTAATTAGATCTACAGGCGTTTCATGGTCGGATGGTATTTCGCCGGATTCCAGCATTCCCAGAGCGAATTCGATGCCGAATACCGCTAACTGATCTGCATGTTGATCTATGGTGGCCAACAGTTCTTTTTTGTTTAGTAGTTCTTGTGCCGCGGATATATTGTCAAAACCCACCACTTGTATCTGTTCTAATTTTCCAGCCGCACGCAGGGCTGCTACTGTGCCAAGAGCCATACTGTCGTTGGCACAGAGAATTGCTTTGAGGTTTGGGTGTTCTGTAATAATTGCTGATGCAATACGGTTTGCCTTTGCCATTTCCCAGTTTGCTACCTGTGAACTGACAATGTGAATTTCTGCTTCGTTCATGGCGTCTTCAAACCCTAGTTTTCGCTGTATTCCGTTATAAGCAGACGGTATGCCTTCTATTATGGCTACCAGGTCATTTTTAGCAAGCTGTTTAGCAAGATATGAACCTGCCAGATAAGCTCCTTTCCGGTTATTCGGTCCCACGAAGGGAATATGGATTCCACGTTCGGAAAGTACTTCTTTATCAAATTTATTATCGATATTTACTACGGAAATCCCGGACTTCATGGCACGATGACATACTGGAATTAGCGCTTTAGAATCTGCGGGGGCAATAACAATGGCATTGATCTGACGAGCCATCATCTGTTCCACCAATTGTATCTGGCGATTCACATCAAGTTCATCTTTGATGCCATCTGTAAACAGCGTGTACTCGGGGTGGACGGCATTATGTGCTTGCGCTCCTTCTTCCATAGTCAGGAAGAATTCGTTTGCCAGTGATTTCATGATTAGTGCAACTCGTGGTTTGGCAGTTTCTTTACCGGCACTTTTGCTGTTGCCACAATTGCTGCAACCATGAGATAATATTGCTGTGAGTACAAGAAGAAGCGTAATTTTTACCCTGATCATATTCCGTCTCCAAGTCATTTCACTGGACTTACATAATTTTGACTATTTTAATTTTGCTTCAAACCTATTTTGTTTCACCAAAGATTTTTTTGAAATAGGTTGGATTATCAATACATTTGAGATCTACGCGTACAAAACGATCTAGTTCCTGATCAGAAATAAGAGCATCGTCTTGAGTAACTGACTCTTTTTTTCGTTTACGTCGTTTAAGAGAAGATGCTTGGGGCAATCCAAACATAACACCGCCCGAGGAGGCATTCGATGGATCGAAGGATAACAGCCCCAATTCAAGAAATTGTGCGATAACCGTCGCCAAGTGATCCTTGCGTTCATCAAAAGAACCTGATTCAAGGATATGTTTGTCCAACGGGATAATTTTTTTTCGGAACAATACGGAAAGTTCATTGCAGTGCTGGCAGGACATGATAGCTACTACTTCCCGAGGAAGCTTCTTTGCACTAAAACCTGCTTCACCGCAATGAGGGCAATGATTGGTTGTCATATAAAAAATCCTTACTATGAAAAGTTTACTGTATTCGTTCAGTGTAATATATTTATACATTCAATTCAAATTCAGGTAGCAAAGTGGACAGTTTCAAGTATATGCCTTCAGGAGGTGAGCACTATTTTATTGCAATGCCGGGCACAATTAATGATGAGATTTTCTATTCTACTACTTATATTTTTTCCTGCTGAATTTGATATTACCCTCAAAAAGATGTAGAGTATGCGGTAGATGTTGGTTGTATGCCAACTGTTAGGCAGGTATGGTGTTGGGTTGCTGGATGCGGCTCGGTACGTGTTTTTAACGGAAACTATATCAGTATGGGAGAATTGAAGATGTCGGAAGTAAAAGCGTTTTTTGATGGATTGGCTTCGAGTGTGGATGCCAGCAAAATTGCCGGTATGAGTGCGGTATATCAGTTTAACCTTGGTGATGCTGTTTATGCGATTGCTGTGGCAGACAGTGCATTGACTGTTTCGGAAGGTGTGGCGGAAAAAGCCAGTATTGAATTAACCATGACGGAAGAAGATTTTATTGCTTTGACCAAGGGCGAACTGAACGGGCAACAGGCGTTCCTCACTGGTAAGTTGAAAATCAAAGGCGATATGACGCTTGCAATGAAATTGCAAAATGTTTTTAATATCGGTTGATGAATAAGAATTATGGGGAGACGAATTTATTTTTGAGACGTCTCCCCTTTTCTTTTTTTATAGGGGGAGTCTTACTCTTTTTTATTGCTTTGGGTTGTGTTGCATGCTCCTGTAAGTCAAAATTATCATTACCATTTCCTATAATTTTTTCCAGTAATGATGGTTTTCTAATTGGAGCGACGGTGTATGTACCTGCAGCAGAGGCACCGCCGGGTATTTTACTCTTACATCGTTATGGTGGTAATCGTAAATTGTGGGAGCAGGTTGCCTCTATTCTGCAACAGCAGGGAATAATGGTGCTTGCTTTGGATTTGCGTGGGCATGGGGATAGCTCCACCAAACTTGGGAATTCCATTCATTATAGACAATTGCCGGATGACAGCTGGATGCAGGTATTGCAGGATATTCGTGCTGCAAAAAAAGTGTTACTTGAGAAGGGGGTGGATTCTCATAGCATAGTGATTGCGGGAGAAGGACTGGGGGCAGCGCTAGCGTTGCATTATGCTCTCGAAGACTCGGATATACAAGGGGTAGTTATGGTATCTCCCGGTTTGGATTTATTGGGGATTCCCACTGAAGAAGCAATAAAGCAGCTTGATGATTGTCCTACATTATTGTGTGCGAGTGAGGGTGATTCCTATGCTGCAACTTCTGCATCAGCATTGAATCAATCTGCGCCTGTTTATTCTGAACTGCGTATTTGGTCCGGTACTGCTCATGGTGTAGATTTATTTGCGGCACATCCTGAGTCAATAGTGTTTGTAGCCCAATGGCTACGGACGATATTCGATTCCGATACCTTATAACAGAGGCTGTTACAGCAGGTGTAGAAATTTATGGTTTCCTTTGGGAAAAACGAATTTCTCAAATTCTTCCGGTGATACCCAGTGAAGTTCTGTGTGGAATTTTGGCTTGATTTTTCCGCTGACAAGAGTGCAGCGGTATACATTTAAGGTAACCTTGAAATGGGTGTAAGCATGTTTTACGATGGAAACAAGTCCACCCACACAAATGGTAATTCCTAATTCTTCCCGACATTTTCGCAGTAATGCATCGGTTGTATTTTCCCCTGATTTTATTTTTCCGCCGGGGAACTCCCATAATCCGCCAAGAAAACCTTCCGAAGGGCGTTTTCCAATAAGATATTTTCCATCCTTATAGATTGCGGCGATAACAACCTCATGGTGTGGAACTGCTTTTTTAGGTGTCCGTTTTGGCAATTTATGCTGCGATTCTTGTGCATATCCCTCGCAGTGTTTTTGTACGGGGCAGGCATCACATATAGGTGATTTAGGAACACATATGCGTGCCCCCAGTTCCATCATCGCCTGATTGAAATCTCCCGGCTTTTTGGATGGGGTTAAAGCTCCGGCACGCAGCCACAAAAGTTTTTCTGTAGAGGAGGTATCAATGCTGTCTTGGATGGCATCGAGTCTTGCCAAAACCCGTTTTACATTACCGTCTAATACGGGAACAGGCTTATTAAAAGCAATACTGGCAATGGCTCCGGCAGTGTATTTTCCAATTCCGGGAAGCAGTTGCAGCAGTTCCGGTGAATCTGGAAAATGCCCTTGATACTGCTCCACAATAATTCCTGCGGTGCGGTGCATATTTCGGGCGCGTGTATAATAACCGAGTCCCTCCCATGCTTTTAATACCGCATGTTCATCAGCTTGAGCCAAGGTTTCGATAGTTGGGAAACATGTCAAAAAACGCTCAAAGTAAGGTAGTCCCTGGGCTACACGTGTTTGCTGCAGTATGATTTCAGATAGATAAATATGGTACGGATCTTTGCTGCGGCGCCAGGGTAGGTCCCGTGCTTCTTCGGAAAACCATTGGAGCAATGACTTTTGGAATGTTGTAATACCGTATTTCATACAATGCTAACTCGCGTGTGTCGGGATTTGTAAATTATTCAGCATTTCGCGCAGTGATTCAAGAGTGATGTCTGTTCCAAAGGGTTTGCGCGGACAGTCTGCATACAGCGTAAGGAGACGTGTTTCATGGGGCTTTCCCATCGTTGCATAATCTAGTAATCCAGAGATAACATCATGTCGCTCTACATAATCAAAGTTACGACGATTTACAGGGTTACCATTTTTCAGCAGGGGAAGTTCGGACATGGAATTTTCATAACGTTTTAGGATATGCAGTAATTTTTGATCGGTTAGAATTTCTGGTGATGGAAACATGTCCTGGTAATGTGCGACAAACGTGTCGGGAGAGGTATTCCAAGCATAGGTGAAATGATCAGAGAAGGGTAACACACATCCTTCATCAAGATAATAGAGATTCCATTGATGTTCCGGACTCCATGTCCGGTCACTCAATTCCGGCTTTAAAGGCGGGTGCTTTTCCGTTCCCAGGCGCATATCGAGGGTAATAATATAGGAATTGTTCTGCAGCGGTTGCACATGGGTAAAGACCTGTCCCTCCGGCAACAGGTCTTCCAGGCGAACTCGTGCTTTTTCATTGAGTGTCAATGTATCAAAATCACGCTGGTATCCTTCTGGAAATTCTTCGAAGGTGCAGTCAGGTATATGTTTATGAGAGAACTGCTCCATGGGAACGAGTATATCTCCTGTACTAACGGTCACCAGAACAGGGTTGTTAATATACTGGATTTTGCTTATGGGGCTTATATAATACCAGGTGTCATCGGCGAGATTATTGCCAAAGTGCTCATAGGCCATATCGGCCAGCGGGAGTACGGATGCCATTACGGGCAAGGGGGATTCAAAGGTATGCTCAAAACCGGCCATGAGCGGTCGATTTTTTTCAAAGTAATTAAAGTTGTATGCCCAGTTGACTACAGGTACATCGGCTGTGGCAGAAGTAACAGGGAACATGGCAGCACTCATGGCCAACGCCATATAACCGCCCTGGCTGCCGCCATCAAGGTGTAGGCGTGCTGCATCCACAAAGGAGCATCGGCGTGCCCACTGGATGATAGCACGAGCAAGATTATTTCCGTCACCGGGAGACACTGCGATGGGTGCATCTTCGTTGTAAACTGCAGTGAATACCGCCCAGCCGCGTTTTGCCCATTTTCGGGCACTGTCCACGCTCATCTCGTAATGGACATGACAAAATACAGGTAAGGTTTTTTCTGTACGAATCCGGTCACATTCTATAATCAAGCGCGCCCGCCCTTCTTGGGCTTTGCCATAGATATCTAAATAGGGAATGCGTACCAATGCCACATTACAGGCCCCGTCCTTCTCAATGGACAATACCGTAACTGCACCTTCAAATCCGATTTCATCGCGGAGAGATTCTTGCAGTGCAACACAACAGCCGCAGTGCAGCAGTACGCAGCAAATAGACAGGGCGATTCCTTTTCTAATAACAACCATAGATGATTTCATAGGGTATACTGTCTTTCTAGAGTTCTTTTATACGCACATTGCGGTAAAGCACATAACTGTCGTGATCCTGCAAGTCTATGAAGCCATAGCGCAAACGGTATCGTAATTCTTCGAACTCATCGAAATTTACATCTTGTACAAGAATCCCGTTGAGCATTGCTTTTAAGTGTGGGCCGTTGAGCATGATTTCTACTTCGTTCCATTCCCCCTCTGGATGTGATGCCACTGCCAACGCAGGGATTACATCATAGACGGCAGCTGTACTATTCTTATGCGGTTCTGTAAGGTAGGAGTCACCCATAATCTGAAATTCGAATCCAATTTTGGATTGGCGTGCAACACGTGGGGCACGCAGGTGAATGCCGCTGTTCGCGTCTTTATCCGTAAGTTTATATTCCAGGCGAAGAATAAAATCACCATATCGTTTGCTACTCATAATCGCTCCCGCGCCACTTTGATAGCATTCAATATTTCCTTCATCATTTACACGAAATGATTTTTCCCCATGATGAAAGGACCACCAGTTATTTAGGTCACGCCCGTTGAACAGGGAAATAAAACCTTCAGATTGTTCTGCTTCAGATAATATGGAATTATCGGGCGTCCATATCGTTTTTTCCACATCGGTTTTATAGATATTATCCAAAAGTTTATAGGTCTCCGGGGTACCTGTCAACACGTAATTTACGTTACCACGCGGGTTACATGGTAATTTGTTGACAAGGAAAAAGAAACCAGAATCCTTTGCTTCTTCAGGAGATGTTGTGATTTTAATATCACCTTTATTAGGGGCTGCAACAACGAGATGCGGTGAAATCTTTTTGAATCGTGCCGCCAGTTTCTCGGCATTGGGACCATCAATCCAATAAATTGCCAGTGTCACATCTGCAAGCGCTTTGGCGGCTGTAGCAACCGCATTCCGCCGAAAATGGGAACATTGCTCTTCGTCAAGAACGCGTACAATCAATGCCATACGCTGATTTTTGGCGCGTTGTGAATAGGAGGCTATCGTGGTAATACTTGCTTCGGAGAGTTTTCTACCATTTTCTTCAAATCCACACAAATCAAAGGCAATTGCGTTCCCCCCCACTTCTGCTACTTTTGCCATGGCAGGAACCATGTGTTCCAACGCTGCACCTTTGGCACATAAATCAGGTTCGTATATTGCGTTTAACGTGAAACTGCTGGTATTTCTGTAGAGTTGTTTGCCTATCACCCGAAAATCATCTTTTCCTGCAACATGTGATACTGTGGTACATGAGGACAGCAGAAGAGCAATGATGGAAATTATCATAAGGGTTTTGTGGAGATTCATAACGTTATTCCTTCTCTTATTACTAAGAAATCGCAGGGTTTGTGTGAATTGTTCCGAACGGGCGTTTACATACCTTCACTGTTACCGTAGTCCTTGGGAAATAGTATAACATGCTGGTAAGCTCATAACAGGTTTTGAAATTATGTTATGGGATGCGAGAAGTGTGGGAAGATATTTTGGGGCATTGATGGCACATATAGGGCTCTTTACAGGAAGTACCACAATCCCTTGGGGATATAAAGTGACAGTTACTTACAGCATAGCGGTGGAATTATTGCTAACGCTTCCCCTTGGTATAGAAATAGTTTTTATAGATTGTAATTCGTATCGAGTATACAGGCTGCGATACAATCTATGGTTATGAAGAAAACAACTTTAAAATGTGTTGTCCGCTATGACGGCACAAATTTTTCGGGTTGGCAGCGGCAGCCGGGAGAACGTACGGTACAGGGTGAACTGGAACGTGCTTTTTCGCGGTTGGCTAATGCGGATATTACCATTCAAGGTTCTGGGCGTACTGATGCGGGTGTTCATGCATTGGCACAGGTATTTTCATGTCGCTGGCCGGGTGTTGTTCCGATTCGTCTTGCCCATGCCACATCCCGGATGCTTTCTCCCGAGATTCATGTTCTTTCTGTCGAGGAAGTTGATAGCGAGTTTAATGCCCGTTTTGGTGCTTATTGGAAGCGGTATGTATATACCTTTGATTTTAACCGTTTCCCTGACCCATTATCTGCTCGATACGCATGGCACGTTCCTTATCGAATAGATCTTGGGGTATTGGAATCTTCATTACAGCTTTTTCTGGGAACCCATGATTTTTCAGGATTCCAGAGTGCAGGAAGTCAGATGAAGAATACTGTTCGTACAATCTATGTTGCACAGTTGTCGGAAGGTGGACTTTGTAGAACCATTGATTCCAGTGGACTGTATCGTATTGAATTCACTGGGAATGGGTTTCTCTACAAAATGGTACGTAACATGTGTGGTACGTTGATTGAAGTAGCTCGAGGACGTTTTATGCCTTCGTTTATTGAAGATGCACTTGCTTTAGGCGGTCCTTTTCGGGGATATTGTGCCCCCCCCCAGGGGCTTGCTTTAACTGAAGTTCACTATAATGCCTATGAAAACCTTAAGCCTGAAGCTATTGCTTTAATTCATAATATCCCTTTTCCTGCCAAAAACGAGTAAGGGAGAAATAATGGCTTATTCTCGAAAAACTTGCGTTTATGGGTGGGGCAGTTTACAATGTGAATATTCATACTATCGGAATATATAAGGAAGTCATTATATGTTTTCATCGGACGGTCGTCAGTCAGGTGATCTGTCACTATCTCTAGGTGACAGTCAGCCTTTTTCAGGAAAATATGTCCTGATCGCGGAGCATCATCCCAGAATTGCAAAGTATACGCGGCGTATTTTAGAAAAGTATTTTGGTTGCTGTGTTACTGTAGTCGGAAACGGATTCGAGGTTATGGCTAATCTGGATACATCTTCCTTTGATGTATTTATATACGCGATGGGGCTTCCCGGTACGGCTAGTTTCAAGCTTTTACGAGAAGCACGAAGTGCTTGTCCCGATATGGGAATTATTGTTACCGGAGAAAATACCTCCCGCTTTCCTTATGTCGAAGCTGTTCGCTTTGGTGCTACAGATTTTATTGCCAAGCCTTTTTTACCGACTGAAATCATTAGCAAGTTAGTACGCATATTCAACGAATTGGAATTGTCTAAGGCACGGCATTTGGAGGCAGTCAAGTACCAGAGTCTTTTCGACCTCAGTATCGATGGTATGGCATTGCTTGATGGTGGTGCTGCAGTTATTCAGGATGTCAATAAATCATTATTGGAATTGATGGCTGAAAAGAAGATGAATATAGTTGGTAAGCCGGTTGCCATGCTTCTTGATGCGGAAGAGCGTTACCGCTTTGAACAATGGCTTTCGTTGTGTGCACTTATTGGACGCGGTGCCATTTCTGATTTGAAATTGGCGCATACTGTGAACACGAAAGTATATGTAGATATTTCTATGACTGTGGTTAAGAATGAGGCCCAGTTCGGCATATTCCTTGTGATGAAAAATGTTACGGAACGCAGGGAAATGCAGGTACGGCTTGATGAGATTACCCAGCGTGATTTATTGACAGGGCTTCTTAATCGACGTTCTTTTGTCAATAGAGTGCATGGCACAGTGCGCAGTGCACAAGAGTATAATATTCCCACCACACTGATGATGATTGATGTCGATGGGCTGAAGGGATTTAATGATAAGCAAGGGCATGCTGTAGGTGACCAGATGTTAGTGGAAGTGGCAACGGCTATTTCCGTTCATATACATCCCAGCACAGGCGAGGCTTGTTTTCGTTTTGATGGTGATGAGTTTGCACTCCTGCTCACAGGTGTGGACGAAATGGAAAGTTTTCAAGTTGCCAAACGTATCCAGAAAGAATTCTACAGTCGTAATACCAGGGGATTGACGATAAGTGTGGGTTTGGCGGAGTATCGGAATAATCAGTCGGTGGATGAATTTATCAGCTCTGCAGAACGAGCGGTGCATGAGGCGAAACTCTTGGGAAATAGCAATATTAGTGCAGTAAGGATTCCCTAATATATCGTTGAATTATTTATATGTTTTTCGCCGAATTCCAAGAAGGAAATTTCATGTCTGAGCGTGTATCCTTTCGCTTGCAACATTTGACAGCACGGTTTTATGATGCTTTACAGCGTATGTATAGCGAAGTACCTTATCGTGCATTTAAGTCGGGGAAGGCTTTTCCTGCTTGGCATTATTTATTTGAGGTAACACGTCGTTGCAATCTTCGCTGTCGTATGTGTCAGTATATTTCCTGGTTGGAAAATGCTTCGGGCGAGGAGCAACGTGATGGTGAACTGACTACCGACGAATGGAAACGGGTCATTGATCAGGTCGGTCGCTTGAGTTTTATTACTTTCACTGGTGGCGAACCCTTGATGCGTTCTGATTTTCTTGAACTGCTTGCATATGCTTCCCGAAAATCGCGAACCCATTACATATCAAATGCCACCATGTTGACAGAAAAGGCGGCAATTTCTTCGGTGGCATGTGCGCCTCGGCATCTTGGCGGACGTGGTCTAAATTTTATTGGGGTATCGTTGGAAGGTCCTGGTGAAATACATGATGCTATCCGCCAGCAAACGGGTGCTTTCGAACGTTCTACAGCCGGTATTCGTATGTTGAATAAAATGCGCAAACGTGCAGGAAAATCATGTCCTCTTGTGCATATTACATCCGTCATTCAGCAGGCAAATGTGGCGCAGTTAGAGTACCTTCCGGAAATAGTGGCATCCATTGGTGCCGATGTACTGAATTTGGTGACAGAGTCACGTATGCACGATTTGCCTGGTTTAGGCGAACGTCCCTATGGAATTTGGAAGCATGAGGATGTTTCCTGGCCGCGTATTGAACGAAAGGCATTGGAAGACGCATTTGTAAAAACGGATGAAGCTGCTCGCAAGCATGGTGTTGAAGTGCGTTGGCCGCGTATGCCTCGCGAAGAACTGCTGCGTTATTACGAAAGTAGTCTGAATGTGCGTGATTACACCTGTCGCAGTCCTTGGAATACGCTTATCATTGGTCGTACAGGGGATGC
>JAGLCZ010000540.1 GCA_023145975.1 Candidatus Hydrogenedentota bacterium
GCTGCTGATTCCGGGGTAGTTTCCAGATGAAACTGCAAACCGATTACCGATGTGCCTATCTGAAATGCTTGATTCTTACAGGCTGTACTGCTTGCGAGAAGTGTTGCTCCTGCAGGAAGATTGAAGGTTTCCCCATGCCAGTGAAACGCCTGGATTGATGCTGGAAATTGAAACAGAGAGGAGGAAGGAACAGGAGTACCGTGTACAGGCCACCACCCGATTTCCTTTTCGGAGTTTTGGTATACCCGGGCACCCAGTACATTTGCGATAAGCTGTGCCCCCAGACAAACTCCCAGAACAGGTTTTTTCATATCAATGGCGCGGCGGATAAATTCTTTTTCCTGAGAAAGCCACGGGTATATTTCTTCATCATTGACACTCATAGGACCTCCCATGACGAGGAGCAGATCAATTTCTTCGAGTGCTGGAAATTCGGGCGATTCAAAAAGTTGTGTACTGCTTATTTCATAGCCCGAAGAATGGAGCCGGGACTCAATACTACCGAGACCTTCGAAGGGTACGTGTTGCAGATAATGGGCGCGCATTTATTTTCCTTTTGTGACGGTTAGCAGATGTAGCCTTTAATGTTTTAGAGCATAAACTTTTGATATACCCCATTCGTGCTTTTGGGTGTGATTTAATACTGCCCTTTGTCCTTAAACGCTATAACTATATATTTGCCTGCTCTGCTGTGTCAAGCCGATTTTCATCAGAAAACTCATTGTGTATTGACTTACGGCAAAGTATCGGGATACCATGCAGAAATGAAAAATGAGTGAAGTTTGTAATTATAGGTGTGGGTAATATTGTGAAGGAGATTAAATGTATCGCTTCCTACATCGCATTGTACAAAAAGTCCTGGAAGTATTTATGCCGGGGATTGCAGCAGCATTGAAAGCTGAGGGTCAATTTTCGTTGACGGATCCTTCTCGTTCGGGCGAACAGGATCCCTCGGCATATATTGATATTGAAGATAATGGTGCGGATACGACCCTTATCACTTTTGCAGGGATGGCAGTGCTATATGCTGCTATGCCGAAATTCGAGTTCAAGAAAGTGCTTCAGGAAGGAGGCGGACACTATAATTTCATTTTTGTGCGGGATATATATCGCAGCTCCTACCGGCTTGCTCCAGATGGTTCTGCTGACGGTATCGCCTTTTATGAACGAATTATAAGTGAAGCAGTACAACAGCTTGGTGCAAAACATACTATTGCCATCGGCATGTCGGGTGGCGCGGAAGCGGCATTCCGTATCAGCGGTGCATCGCCTATAGATCGTATCCTTGCCTTTAACCCTGCATTCCCGATGGAACACTATGGTTCCTGGAGTAATATTGCTCGTGTAATTTTAAATATTCGAAAACTGGTAGGTAAGCCGGGCGCTTATTTTGAGACCCTGTTTGTTACCCTGGGAACCATATACCTGCATCGGCGGAATTTGCGTCTTGTTGGTTACGAAAAGCCTGAGTCTCCTCTTCGCGATTATCTGCGGCGTGC
>JAGLCZ010000541.1 GCA_023145975.1 Candidatus Hydrogenedentota bacterium
ATGTATAATACGGGGATATCTGGAAAGTAAGTGCTCAGGTATGCAACCATTTTATCCTCAAACGTATAGTATCTAACAGAGAATGGTCTAAGAATAAGTTCCGGTTTCTTCCGGATACTGGGAGAGAAGATTATGATACGTATTGCATGGATTTTACTGGCTGTTTTGGTGACTTCTGTGGGAATGGCGCAGGAGGTAATTCCGCCGGCGAGTACTGCTGCCGAAGTGGTTCCTGCACCGCAGACCCCCGACAGCATTACGCTGATGATGATGATTGAGCAGGGCGGCGTAATTCTGTGGGTTATCATGGGGCTTGGGTTCATCGCCGTTGCGTTGGCGTTGTATTTACTGCTTACTGTATCCCCACGCCGCGAAGCACCGAAAAAAATAGTAAAGCGTGCGCGTGCACAAGTGCTCGCCGGTGAATTTGAAGGGGCACGTCAAATGTGTATGGAGGGAGATGAATTGCTGGCACGTGTGCTGGCGGCAGGGCTGAAGTTTGTCGGTCATGATCGCTATGTTATTCAGGAGTCCATGGAAAACGAGGGCGAACGGGGCGCGACGGCGTTGTGGCAGCGCATTACGTATCTGAATAATATTGCCACTATTTCGCCGCTGCTCGGGCTGCTGGGTACCGTTTGGGGCATGATGAACGCCTTTAGCGCCATTGCTTTGGATACGGCTCAGGTGAAGGGTATCTCCATGGCATACAGTGTATCTCAGGCGATGATCACTACGGCGGCAGGGTTGCTGGTTGCGATTCCTGCCATGGCGGTATATTTCTACCTGCGCGGGCGGGTTATCCGTATTGTTGCGGAAGTGGAAGCGCAGTCAAGCGAGTTCATTGAGTTACTCATGGAGGAGGGCAGGAAATGAGGATTGGACGTATAATCCAGGAAGAGGCAGATACTATTCCAATGGCGCCTCTCATTGATATCGTATTTCTGACGTTGGTGTTTTTCATGGTAACTTCTGTGTATGCCACGTTGGAAAGTGAAGTGGATATTACGCTGCCAACGGCAGATACGGCGCAAAAAGGGGAGCGTGCACAGGGTGAAATTTATATTAATTTACGGGATGACGGTACTATCGTGGTGAACGAACGTTCCCTGAATGTCGAAGAATTACAGGAAACGCTGCATCGGGTTGCCCTGTATTTTCCAGGGGGTGCGGTTATTATTCGGGGCGATCACAATGCTAACCTGGGCAGGGCGATCCAGATTCTGGACTGCTGCCGTAAGGCGGATATTCAGCATGTGGCGTTTGCAGCGGTGGCAGAGGAAGTCAAGCGATAGAAAGAAAAAACTGACATGAGCACGTCTGGGAAATACATAAAAGGGCTGGTTGGGGTACTGATACTCTTTGCTGCCGCCGGCATTTGCCACGGTGAGATCGATGCGCAAAAACAGCTTGAATTTGCAGATGGTTTATTTCACCGTGGATTTCATAGCGAAGCCATTGCAGAGTACGAAGAGTATTTATCGCAAGTACCGGCGGGTGCGGATGCAACTACGGCATGGTTGCGGCTGGGACGTTCTGCCGTGGTCATTGGACAATACGAAAAGGCATTGACGGCGTTTCAGCACGCTAAAGAAGGTGCCGGTTCATTGGAACAGCGCCTTGAAGCACAGGTCAGCTGCGGGGAAGCGTTGTTTTTTCTAAACCGTTATGTGGAGGTTATTGCTGCCTTGAAATCCTCTGTTGAGGGAAGTGCTGATCCGGAAACCCGTGCCCGTGCACTCTACTATATGGGTAGGGCATACCTTGAAGCCGATGACAG
>JAGLCZ010000542.1 GCA_023145975.1 Candidatus Hydrogenedentota bacterium
GCATTGAACAATGCCAGTATTTCCGGATCCGTGGGGAGGAATACCAATGCGCGTTCGATCAATGCAGCCGCCCGTTCGTAATCCTGCCAGCGTAACAGCAGGCTGCCTTGTGCAACGACGATTTCCCGCAGGTAATATTGCGCGGTCAAATTGTCGGGATCAATTTCGAGGGAGGCAATAAATCCATTAGCGGCGCTGTCGTCAAAGGAGGAAGCACCATAGTACTGCTGCAGCGCATCCATATCCTGTCGTCGTGAGTGGTAGCGTTTTTCCAGGGCGTGTAACGCTTCGGTGCCGATGCTTTCCGGTAATACTGCCGTGACGGGGTTTGTCATGTTGGGTAATAACAGGCGCAGTGATTCCGGTACCAGACGTGCATATACCAGCCGGGGTGCGATGAACTCTGCTAGTGGGCGGTCATCGGACATACTTTTTGCGCCTTGTGTAAACTGGTCCAGTCCTTCTTTATCGAAGAGGTAGCAGGACAGCACTTCGATCGTATCGCCCAGTCCCGCCTCTTCAAGGATCGGCTGCAGTGCAGGTGTGCTCAGCCGTTCTTTTGCTTTTTCATAGTGCATTTTCAGCGGCGCGTCAGAACCGATAAGGAACAAATCGGCATTGACAAAGAAGGCACAGTATTCCGGAAATACGCTGGTGAATGTGTATGCCAGGTCGCGTACCACCTCGGGATCATTGCTGTGCAGGGGGATCCATTGCGATACGATACCGCCGGGTTTCAGACTGTTCAGGCACAGGGTGTAATACTCGCGGGTATAAAAAGCAGACACCCCTGCCAGTGCCAGCGGCATCGGTTCAAAAGTGATGACATCGTAACGCTTGTCGGTACGCAGCAGATAATTGCGTCCATCGTCAATGTGAAAATGAACTTTTGGATTATGGAGTACCCCGAGGTTATCTTTTCCAAAGAAAGGGGCGGCTTCGAGCACTTCCGGTGAAATTTCCACGGCATCAATGGTGTCGAAATCATATAGAGCGAGGGTACCGCAGGTGATGCCGGATCCGAAACACATGAAGAGTACATCCGGATAGTCGCGTTCGAAGAGGAGGGGCAGCACTCCCTGGAGACGGTTCATTTTTACGCCGCGTTCGATGGAGGTTGTTGCCTGAACCCGATTAATCCAGAGTACGCGGTCTTCTCCTGCTACGGCGGTTTCCGGTTCGGTGACGACTACAGTTCCTTCAACGCCTTCCTGAAAGAACAATACACGATGGTCGGCAGGTACATATCCGATATTGAGTTCCCGGCTCACATCGTTCGGGATTCGGCTTGTGGCAATTCCAAATGCGGTCAGAAGGATAAGGGTTACTATGGTTTTTCTACGTACCCCGGTAGTACCACAACTCCACAGCACCAGTATTCCCATAAACAGCAGTAACAGCGCCAGTGTTAAAATACTCCAGTGCGCACCCAGCCGGGGGAGCAAAAGAAAACCGCCCGCTACTGCGCCCAGTACACCGCCAAAGGTATTGGCACTGTATACACGTCCCACATTCCTGCCCGTATGTGCATCGACAGCACTATAGGCACGCAGGATCAGTGGAAATAGAAAACCAAATAAGAAGGTCATGGGGAAGAGGGTGAAGAAGGACAGGAGGAACGTGCCGCGTGTAACACCGCTCCACTCCGTGTGTACAGAACGGCTCATTTCGATGAAGCGTTCAGGAAGTGCTGCCGTCCATCCCAGCAGCATGACAACACATACGGCGAGTACCATCAGGGTCGCGCCAATAACAGAAATCTTTTCTCGAAACCGGTCTGCCACCATGGCTGCACATGCGCCGCCTATGGCAATACCGCACAGGAATGCCGTCAGCATAGTGGTGTATGCATAGGTGGTGCCCAGAAAAACAATGGCCAGTAGGCGAGTCAAAATTACTTCCAATGCCAGTCCGCTGAATCCGCATACTGCTGTTGCCAGGAGAAGTAATTTTGTGGTGTAGGGCGATTGAAGGGCAGTGGAACCCGCAGTATTATCCCGGGTTTCGCAGGGTGGGTCGTTTGTGTCAGAATCGGTTTTGTTCCTGCTGTAGGATATCGGTTCACGGAAGAAGGAGAGTGCAATTGCCCCGAGTCCCACGAAAAGGTTTAATGTAAAACCAACCAGTGTAGCGCGTGTATAGCCGAGCTTTGAAATTAATACGAAGCCCGTAATGAAGCAGCCTAGAACAGCACCGAAAGTATTGACGGCATAGAGTGCCCCCAGGCGTCGCCCGAAGCTGCGGTTACTGCCTGCTACAAAACGGGAAAGCAGGGGAAGGGTGGCACCCATGAGTGTTACGGGAACAAAGAGTAGTGCCAATGCCAACAGCGCACGTAATGCGATACCCGTGAAATGTGAAAAGTCGGCGAGACGAAGCAGGGTCGGTAGTATTGATTCCAGCATGGGAAGTGCCAATATGAACAGGCATGCCCATAGGCTGATAATAATTTCGAAGACGCCGTAAAAGCGTAAAGGGAAACGGGTACGATCTGCGAGTTTACCGCCCAGCAGGCTGCCGATGCCCAGTCCGAGAAAGAAAATAGTGAGCGCCGTGCTGATTGCATACGCGGTAGTGCCGAAGAGCAGCGCAAGTTTTCGTGTCCATATAATCTGGTAAATCAGACCGCAGGAACCTGAAACAAAAAAGAACAACAACACAAACGCGAGGGCGACGCCAATCCCCGCTTTTGATGTTTCTTTACTTTGTATTGATGTTGTCATAAGACTCTCCACTGGATATTGTAAGACTAGAACCACTTCTCATGCACGGGTTCAGGAATATAGGTATCCAGATAGGCATACGCTTCTTCGGGGGTATTGCAGATTCGGTACTGTTTTTTGTGAACTTCTTTGATAAACTGCGCTTTGGTGAGTGCATCAAAGAAAGAGAGCAGGTGATCATAAATGCCGTTTATATTAAGAAATATACAGGGTTTCCTGTGGTACCATAATTGCTTGAGTACTAATACTTCCATCATTTCTTCAAGGGTGCCGAAACCACCGGGCAGGGCGATGAATGCATCTGCCTTTTCTGCCATGATACCTTTCCGTTCGCTCATGGTAGTGGTAACGATCAATTCATCAGCTTCCTGATACGCCAGTTCCAGATCTACCAGTTTCTTAGGGATAACGCCTACCACATGTCCTTCCCCGGCATGTACTGCGCGGGCGCATACGCCCATGAGTCCGATACCGCCGCCGCCATAGATCAGCGTATGTTTATGATGGGCGATCAAGGTTCCAAGACGCTGTGCCGCGTCATTGTAGCGGTCTTCCAGTGCATCACTGCTGGAAGCATATACGCAGATAGAGTTCATTACCATGTATTTTTCTTTTACTTTTTTTCAAACACCCCAATGCTTTCCACATGGGGCGTATAAGGAAACATATCAAGTGCGGTCAGTGAAGTCAAGTGCCAATCCCCGGAAGTTAAAGCGGCGGCGTCCCGTGCAAAGGTTGCTGGATTACAGGAGACGTATACAATGCGTGCAGCACGGGCAGTTGTGAGTGCTTTCATAAGATTCTTTGCACCGGTGCGCGGCGGATCGAGGAGGATGACGTCCCAGGCACGATTTTGAATAAGCGTTTCCATGGTGTGTTCATCCCCGCGTTGGTAACAGTCGGGGGCTTGTTCTTTAGCAGCGGAAATGGCGGCTGCAGTATGGTCTACGCCGCATACCTCCCGTTTCTCGGTGTGATGCAGGCTTAGATTCCCATTGCCGCAATACAGGTCAAGCAGACTTTCTGCATCACCAATGGCAGCATCGGTTTCATGGCGTAACATGCGGTTTAACAGGAGGCTTGCCTGACTGAATGTACCGTTTACAATGGGAACCCCATCGAAAAGAAAATTGGAACGCTCGTTGTCGCCAAAGAGGTTAGTTAGTGGAAATTGCGCTCGTAGTCGGGGAAGGGATTCGTTCATATAAAGCAGCGTTTCCGTGCCTTCCGGGTTCACGGTGGCATAAATGTTGCCGTGCAGACCCAAGGGGCGCAATGCCGCCAGTGCTTCATTGAGTCGGGGATGATTCAATGGGCAGTCAGGCAGTGGAACTACATCATGGGTGCGAGGCGCGTAATAGCCCAGATTAGTACCGTCTCCGTGAAAAACGGCACGGGTACGATAGCCCTGACGTAATGCCTGATTTTCTACGAATGCAACGTCTATCTGGATACGTCCTATGCGTTTCAGGCTTTCAGCCAAAATACGCTGCTTCCATTCACTTTGTGCTGGATAGGAAAAATTATGCCAGGCACAGGATGCAGCACAGGCGCGGTCGGCACAGGGAGCGTCGGTGATGCGTTGTGTTGATGAAGAGAGTATTTCAAGCAACTGTCCCCATAAAGCATTTTTGGTACGACGAAAGATGCGAATCCGTACGACATCGCCCGGTAGTGTGCCTGCCACAAAGCACACCATAGTATCTATTCTACCGATACCGTCGCCGCCATGGGCTACGCCGGTGATACGGACTTCCAGGTCAGAGACAGGAGAGGAATTTGGGGACATGATATTTCCTAAAAAAAACGCCCCGATCCGGCGAAACACCGAAACGGGACGCACAATTGTTAGTATCTGCTATTTTTCCTGGCTTGCTTTCCACGCGGCATGCATGCCCCGGGGTGCTTTTACAAATTTGCCGGCCTTAAGATAGCGTGCACATACTTTTACGCGGTGAACCCGCCCGTTTTCGTCTATAACACGCACGGTTTGAAGATTCGGTTTCCAGCGACGCTTGGAAATACCGGTAACATTCTGACCGATACCGCCTTCACGTTTTGCTTTACCGCGACGTACTACGCGATTACCGACTTGTGGGCGTTTACCACTATATTCACATACTCTGGCCATGATTTATTCCTTACTTGCTATGCTGAGTGCGTCGAGAAACGACGCCAGCGAATTCATCTAAAGGGAGCGATACTATAGCATATTATGTTTTATGAAGCAAATTTTCCGTCATCCCCGTGTTACGTATGTTCTTTTTGCGACCGTTTAAGGAGCGTTTTGCTGCTGCTCGTTTTTTGTTTCTTTAGGGGCTTGTGCCGGTTTACGTTTTTTTCTGCCAGTACTGGCGAATACCATCTTCAACTGCTGAAGATGGGTCTTTCTGATCTGCTGCCACATGAAATAGGTCAGATAGCGGACAACAATTTTCGGCATATTTTCAAATTGCAGCAGTACTCCGTATCGAGCATTACCGGAAGCATCTTTGTCCAGTGCTGTGTCGGAGGTGCGCATAACGCGTGCTGTCAGCGTATGCTCGGGATACTCAGGGAGTATGAGGCGTAATTCTACGAGGGTACCTACTTCAAATGTATTGCTGGCCAGGAGGTAGGCAGCGTTCATACTTATATTGTTGAATTCCGCATCAATATATTGTTGGCTTCCCTTGCTCCTTATCCCTGTTTTAGAAGAATAGGGTACACGCCAGGAACGACGTCGCTGATCAAACTGGGAGTTTGTGTTACGGCTTAGGCGCAATTCTGTTTTTACATGCTCAAGTGATTCCATCGCTTGCAGGTAATAGAAGGCACGGGGAGTACTGTTTGGAATTTCCAGCAGCACTTTTGTGCCGGGGCGAAGCGCAATTCTACCGCCGAAAGACAGGCAAATGCATCCGTTGTCAATCCATTCCTTGACCCGTGCATTTTCCCGTCGTATTGTTCCGATGGTCAGCTGCACCGGATCATTTTGTTTCAGTTTTACGGTCATTCCCCTGATATTACCTTCGGAAAATAGTTGCTCTTTAGTTTCACTTATGATAGCACATGCCGTCTATTTAATTTGAAAAAGATATTTTTAAGTCAGGTAACTGTCTGAAAAATATGCGTGTATATGATAGTATACCGTATAATAACCCCTTGTAAGAAGAAAGTTTCCAAAAATATCCCGTTGCAAGCAACAAAACAGGAGATGGCAGCTATGGTCTCGAAAAAAGTAAAGAAACCCGGTGATATGCTTGCTGAAGTTTTTAATCACGCCGTTGAAATAATGAGCGATTTGACGACCGTTACAGCAGTGGCTTCAGTCAATGCCTCTCTTACCAGTGCCCGTCGTTTGGTTCGGTTTCAAAAGGGAACAACAAAAGCGGGATTAAATGTGGTTGGGAAGGTGCAGCAGTACACGGAGAAATCATTGCGGGAAGCCGTCAAGGACGGCAAGTGGCTGCCTGAAGAGGGCAAAGATGTTGTTGATGAATGGGCAGTGATGATGGATTCCGGTATCGACGAGTTTAGTCGGGTGGTAGATAAAAGTTTCGATCTTATGCTCAAATATCTCGACCGTATTGAGAAAGATGCGAAGTCTCCCAAAGTATCTGTAACAAAAGCGCCGGCGAAGAAAAAGAGTGTGGCGAAGAAAGCACCGG
>JAGLCZ010000543.1 GCA_023145975.1 Candidatus Hydrogenedentota bacterium
CATATACCCGCTTTTCAGCGGGATCGTATCCCATTACTTCTGATGGGCGGGGAAATTCTTTGGATAGCAGGATACACGCGCAGTCATTGGGCGACAGTTGATGATACGACAACAACGTTGTTGGAGATAGAGTTGCGTTACCGTGCGTAGTATGTTTTGCTGTTCTTAAAGCCACCCCGGCTAGCTGCTGTTACCGCCCAGAATCCCGATAATGGCGGCAAACTTGGGTAGCATTGGTGCTTTACTCTTATATTTCATGAACGCTGCATGCCCGTCCATGAACAGTACATTGCTGCCGCCCGGCACATGATTAAAATCCCCGGCAAGGGTGCTGAAACTATCCAGCATGATGAAAACAGTGCTTTGTGCCTGTGCGGATCTCCCGGGATTATTGATGTCCGTAATCATAAAGCGTTCGACACCTTCCCGTAGACGATATATTATCCTGCCGCCTCCATTTCCAAAGCCCTCTGCTACTTCTCCGTCCTCATCTGCTTCCACTGCATCAGAAGTCATTTGATTGTTCAGATACCAGGCAGTGAGTTTAGGGAGCCAATGCTCAAATATCTGTCTTGGAGCTTTTGTTCCAGGTTCTAACGTAACACCCATCAGCCCGCCGAGTGAAGTGATATCAGGATCAGTAGGATCATCTTCAAATTTATCATAGACCCACCCGAAGTACAGGTAACTATGTGCTGCCTGCTCAAACGGCCAATAGACATACGCTCCAATGCCGGGATATTTGGCTGCCATTTCTTCGCCGCTCGGACTGGTGAACAGGCATTCCCCTTGATAAAATATTTGATTTTTAGTATCCGATGGGCATACCAGGATTGCGGCATCGGTCATATATTCAGGGTATATAGACATGATATCCGGTGCCATAGAAAATTGTTCTTTGATATTCGTATTCGGATAATCACGCATTTGTATACGGGGGAATTTTTCGCCAGATGCTTCGTTGGCGTACATCTTATAGATGACCCCCATCTGCTTCAGGTTGTTTTGGCAGCTGGAGCGACGTGCTGCTTCCCGGGCACGCGCCAGTGCCGGTAATAATATCGCCGCCAGTATGCCAATGATGGCAATTACCACCAGCAGTTCAATCAATGTGAAACCATATTCTCGTTTCTTAAGCATTGAATTTTCTCCCGGTCAACGTTTTTTGAATCTATGCAAAAGTAATTGTAACCGCTTTATTATTCGGATAACCCCAATCGTAATTCAGGGTAAATCCGTATAGGTAGGGTATCACGGGGCATCTGAAATGTCAACCGGCAAGCATGGCGTGCTCAATTTGGGCGCGAAAGTTCTAATAAAACAGGCTTAGGTACCCGATAATTCCTTTTACTTCTTCCTGTGTTCTGCGAGTATTTTCGCCAACACATTCGGTCGGTCTGTGAGAATACTGTCCACACCTATTTTTAGGATACGCCGCATTTCCGTTTCTTGGTTGATAGTCCAGAAGGTAACAAGGATTCCTTTTTTTCGCAGGGACTGGATTTCTTTTTGGGTCAGGTTGAAGCGCTTTTGAAGTGCGGGGGAGAGGGCAATCATCTTGTGTTCCGGTATGTGTGTATTCCAATTACCATAGCGGAGCTCACTAAGCAGCAGTGCTGCACTCATAAAATCGTAGCAGGTAAAAATTTCAGGGGCAATGCGGCGGGTATCTTCCATAAATTGGGGGGATATGGAAGCGAGGATGCACCGGTTGGCTGCACCTGCTTCACGGATGGCAGCAATGGTTGCCGCGACAATCCCTTCCCCGTCTTTCATTTCAATGAGAAAACGGTGCGAGGGAGATACCTGAAGTACTTCGTGTAACGTGGGAATGGTAATTCCTTTGCCGCGATAGGGAAAGCTTTTTCCTGCATCGGGGCTAAAGCGATAAGCCGCATCCAGTGCACGTATCTCAGCGAGTGTCATATTTCGAATTACACCGGCGGTATTGGTGGTACGGTCTACTGTGTCATCGTGTATGACTACAACTTGTCCGTCTGCAGTGACGTGAATGTCCAGTTCCAATAAAGCATCCGGCCACCGGCGGGTAACGGATTTGAAAGCCATCAGCGTGTTTTCCGGCCATTGGTCTCTACCACCGCGATGTACGCCCAACAGGATAGAACGATCTGAAAAAAGAGAGGGAGATTCGTTTTCTTGTATTTCCGCCAAAATTCCAAAACTAACGCTTAGCATAACGAGAAAGAAATGGAGTTTGTTTAGTTTCATTTCATAGTTTTCCTGATCAGAAATCATTCAGAAGAAGTCGTTGATCTTGGGTAGTGGACAAGGTATATATTACGTAAATATATAAACAGCGTCAGGAAAAGACCGATGACATAAAGCCATTCCTCACGTTGTATATGAGAGAGCATCATCAGCAGGCAGGCGACAACGCTGATATACCAAAATGCTGCCGGGATAATGCTTTTCTTGTGCAGTTCTGTTACTGCCCATTGTATCAGGAAGCGCAACGCGAACAACCCCTGCCCAAAGACGCCGACGGCCAGCCAGACCCAGTTTTTGGTTTGTACACTGAGTGCGGTGTTTTGGCTGTTGTGATATTCACGTGTCCACGTATATGCCACCAGAATAATTCCCAGCAGTACAAGCAGAGCAATACCACTGTGCAAATACCGGGAACGGGTAGGGGTCAGAACTCCTTTTTCGCGCCAGATATGCACCAGATTACGTGAATAGATGACAACGTTGAAGCAATGACTTAATGCTCCCAGAGGAGAACCGGAAAATACGCCGTAGAGGAGCAGCGATACAGAACCAAAGCCGCTCATGTACCAGAATGCCTCGGGAACTACACTGCGCCCTTGCATTTCCGAGGCGATCCATTGCATATAGAATCGTCCGTAAAATAGGACAGCCCCGGCAGTTCCGAGCAGTTGAAGCAATATATAGGCAGCGTGCATGGCGTCTCTTATGGATTGACTAATGTCTGTCTTACTTTGATGGACCTGAGTCCAATAGGATAATGCAAGTATACAATTGCTTCAATCCTGAATCAATGATTGAAAATTTATATTCTTAAAAACTATCGAAATACCAA
>JAGLCZ010000544.1 GCA_023145975.1 Candidatus Hydrogenedentota bacterium
ATCGCGGATTTATCTGGTATCAGGGTGAATCCAATCGCGGCGAAGGCATGCTTTACCGGGATAAGATGGAAGCCCTGATTCGGGGCTGGCGTACACGCTGGGAAGATGATGCACTTGCCTGCTATTTTGTGCAGCTGGCACCCTATAATTATGGAAATACGCCTACAGCACTTCCCGAGATATGGGAAGCGCAAACCGCTGTTCTGGATATTCCCCATACGGGCATGGCAGTAATTAATGACATAGGCAATGTGAAAGACATTCACCCGCGTAATAAAGATGACGTTGGCAGACGATTGGCGCTGCTTGCCTTAAACAAAACCTACGGAAAGAAAAATATCGTTTGCGACAGTCCGCTCTATGATCACTTTGAGGTGGAGGGTGCTGCACTACGTGTTTATTTCAAACATGCCGCGACCCTGAAAACTCGTGATGGTGCCGCTCCCGACTGGTTTTATATCAGTGGTATTGATGGGGTATATCGTGAGGCTAATGCAGTGATTGAGGGCACTACGGTGGTGCTTACCGTCAAAGAAATATCTGATCCGGCGGCAGTACGTTTTGCCTGGGATCATTGTGCCGAACCGAATCTGATGAACGAAGCGGGTTTGCCTGCCGCTGCTTTTCGTGCAGGGACGATTCCAGTAGACGGGCTTCTTCGCAGTCTTGTCCCCGAGTCGGAGGGGATGCAGATGGTCTATGCTTTTGACCCCACAAATTCAATTGCTGCAGAGGGTCGTACTGTTTATACGCTGGATAACAGCGAAGCGCTTTCAGGAAAGAAGATTGAACGTATTGCGTATTTCCTGCATCTGGTCACGCTGAAAGATGAGGTACGTTGGATATATGTGGAAATAGATCCTTTCACCCGGAATCTACAGCATATTGGTGTCCCACTTCCTCAAAAGGGAGCGCAATTCCAACAGGATGTAGCGAATATGATCCTGAAAAGCAATGTCAAAAATTTGCCGACAGGGAAATTATCCGGGGCGATAGAAGCCTGGGCGTGCAACTATGG
>JAGLCZ010000545.1 GCA_023145975.1 Candidatus Hydrogenedentota bacterium
CAAGGACATCCGCATTGTGCAGCCCCGTTGCCGAATGGCCGAATCCTGCTGGTGTACGGGTATCGCCATGATCCTCTTGGTATACGGGCGCGTGTATTGGATGCAGAGGGTATTGGAATCGAGGAAAGCGAGGAAATCGTATTACGCGAAGATGGCGGCAGCAGTGATTTAGGGTATCCCTGGGTAATACAAATGGAAGATGGGAATTATCTGGTTGCGTATTATTTTAACAAAGAAAATGGAACACGATATATTGCAGGCACCATTCTTTCTGTCGAATAACGCCCATAGCATCTGTATGTCTTTTCTTTTATAGATATAAACATTGCGATTATCCCCGTAAAAATGCTACTATACGCTATCAATTTCACAGGGGCGTCATTCCGATAATTTCATCGGAACCCAATTCGGGTGTTCGGCAGTTTATGTTGAATACCGGGACGCCCCGAGGTTAAACCCGAACAGGAGGATTTTGTCCATGGCATTGGTATCAATGCGCGAACTGCTTGAAGCAGGAATTCATTTCGGTCATCAGACCCGTCGCTGGAACCCTAAAATGGCGCGGTATATCTATGGTCGCCGTAACGGTATTTATATTGTTGACCTGCAGCATTCATTGCGTCAACTATATCGTTCCTATGGTCGTGTACGCGACATCGTCACAGAAGGTGGTCATGTGTTGTTCGTCGGAACAAAGCGTCAGGCACAGGAACCTGTCCAGCGAGAAGCAGAACGTTGCGGCATGTACTATGTTACATCACGCTGGCTGGGCGGTACACTTACCAACTATCAGACTGTGCGACAAAGTATCAAGGAATTGTTTCGTCTTCAGGGGATAGAGGAAGATGGAACTATTGAGCGCTTTAGTAAAAAAGAAGCCGCTATGATGCGAAAACAACGCATGAAACTGGAAAAAAATCTACTTGGTATACAGAAAATGCCTGGTATGCCCAGTGCAATTTTTATCATTGACACAAAGCGTGAAGCTATTGCAGTGCGTGAAGCGCGGCGTTTGAAAATCCCCTGTATCGGGATTGTAGATACCAATAGCGATCCGGATGATGTAGATATTCCGATTCCAGGAAA
>JAGLCZ010000546.1 GCA_023145975.1 Candidatus Hydrogenedentota bacterium
ACGCAATCGCCCGCTATCATAATCGCTGCCGGACGGGGAGTCAATTCAAGGATATCCTTCACTGCCTGTTGGAAAGTTTCGTCTGGATTGCAGTCGTGTTCACTGGCGTTTCGGTTGCCGCATACATGGGTGTCTGCCATGAGAATAAAGCGGTTTGAATCAACATGGTCTGCCGTGTGCCCCAGGGCGGGTAATAAAGCCCAACCGCCTATTGCTACTGCGCTTTGAGTTAGGAAGGATCGTCTGGAAATGGATTGCATCGTTATTTCCTTTATGCTGCTGCATTGTTCTTTCGTTACACTTTGCCGGTTCGGTGGATATGGGTGATCAGGACGAGTTCAACAGTAACACAGGAAATACTGGAGAATCTAATTGTTTTCATGACGCAGGTTTCCCCCACCCCATGCGCGTAATTCCAGTCAGCAGGGAAAACGTGAACAGCGCCACAAGAACCCCAAAAACTGCCGGATCAAATCGTTCCAGGAATGCGTAGGTGTTTTCGCTGAAAGGGGCAGTATCGAAATGATTGCGCAGCGCCAGGGGCAGACGATATATCAATGTGCCGACTGTGGCGACTATCATGGTAACCAGAACAATGTTGGTCTGCCGTCGCGAGTGATGTTTCGATAGTGCGCCCACACACACGGGTACGATAATGGCGGGCGCCCATACGTGATAGGTGAAGAGCAGCAGTCCGATGATATCGGAATAGATTACAGCGACCAGTATGGCGGTAATGCCCAGGCCTGCACTACATATTCGGGCAAGACGCAACAGGCGTCCGTCGCCTTTGTCTTCCCACCCAAGATGGTGTTCAAATAAATCCTTCACAAAAATGGCAGTGGCGCTGTTCAGTGCGGAGTCTGCAGAGGACATGACTGCCATCAGCAGTGCACCGATAATCAGACCGCCGATGATGGGATTGTTCATTTGCTGCACCACCATGGGCAATGCCTGTTGCGGCAGAATGTCTGGATAATGGATGCGTGCATACAGGGCGATAAACAGCAGTACCACAGGAAACACCAGAGTCAGGAAGAAGCCGACCCCGGCAATTCCGATTTTGGTTTCCCGGATGTTTTTTCCTGCACAATAGCGGGTGACATAGCCGGGAGCAAAGGCTTCGCCCAGCATAAAGGCGAAGAAAGTGGTAATCATGAACAACCATCCTTTACCGCCATGCAATTTGAAGAAGTCAGCAGAAATGGTTCTGTTGGTGGAAATAGAGGAGGCATAGGTGTCCTGCACCAGCGACAGGTTGCGCCGATGAAGCAGCTGGGCATCGTCGCTGTTTTTTTCTACAGCAGCAATATGCTCCCGTGTTTGTTCGCTTAACTTTACTTGCGCGAATCGTTCCGGGGTGTACAGGTTTTCATCGTCCAGGTTGGCGTTCAGCAGTGCAACCAGTTCTATGATCTTTGGTCGGGGATCTTTTTCATCTGCAGTGATCTCCAGTATCGGATTTTCTGCTTGTTCCTGCATGTACAGAGAAAGCGGG
>JAGLCZ010000547.1 GCA_023145975.1 Candidatus Hydrogenedentota bacterium
TCATCTCCGGGTCGCTCACAAAGGCGCCCTGGATACGAGAGGGCTTTGACTGTCCTGCAGGAAGGTACAGCATATCTCCCATCCCGATTAACCGTTCTGCGCCGATTTCATCGAGGATACACCGCGAATCTACCCGGGACGATACCTGGAATGAAATACGTGCAGGGAAATTTGCCTTGATAACACCTGTGAGCACGTCTACTGAAGGACGCTGTGTGGCAATGATAAGATGGATACCTACGGCACGTGCAAGTTGTGCAAGCCGTGCAATGGCATCTTCCACCTCGGCGCGGGCAAGCATCATAAGGTCTGCCAACTCATCAATAACACATACAATGTAGGGAAGCTTACGCACCACGTGCATAGTTTTTGACTTTTTCCCGTCCCCTTCCATTTCAATTTCACCATTCTCAACGCTTTCATTGTAAACTTCAATGTTGCGTACCCGCAGATCAGCGAAAAGGCGATACCGTTCTTCCATCTCATTGATTAGCCAGGTCAGTGATGCCGCCGCTTTTTTTGCGTCGGTTACTACAGGGGTAATAAGATGGGGGATATCATTGAAAATTGAAAGTTCCACCATTTTCGGATCGATTAACATCAACTGAAGTTGATCCGGGGTATGTAGATAAAGCAAACTTGCCAACAGTGCTTTGATGCACACCGTTTTACCGGCACCGGTAGCCCCTGCCACCAGCAGGTGGGGCATCCGCATCAGATCGGCAATACATATTTCCCCGGAAATATCTTTGCCCAGTGCCAAATCAAGCCTGTTTTTGACCTTTGCAAATTTTTGATGTTCCAGTAATTCGCGGATAACAACGGGGTCCCGTTCTTCATTTGATATTTCGATACCCACACGTCCCTTGCCCGGGATGGGCGCTTCCACCCGTACCCCTTTAGCTTTCAGAGCCAAAGCAATATCGTCTGTAAGTGACAGAAAACGGCTTACTTTCATGCCGGGCGCAGGCTCAACTTCAAAACGGGTAATGGTGGGGCCCCGGGTTACGTCGGTAACATGCGCTTCAAGGCTGAAGGTAGCCAGCATTTCCTCGAGACAGGTTGCTGTATTACCTAACTTTTCACGTAGATTCGGAATGATTTTCCGCTCTCCGGGAACAAATAAATCCAAAGGGGGACACGTGTAAACTGCGGGATATTCATAGCCCTCAGGAAGCACATCTTCTTCCGGAACACCCTTGCGCCGTAATCGCGGGGCAGGAGGCTCTTCCTTTACGGGAATAACTACGGCTGCCGTTAAAGGAACTTCTTGTTCATCTTCCGGCAAGGCATCCGCTTGATATGCTGCTTCTTCAGAGGCGGTAAACAAATCTTTTTCCGGTGAGCGTTCCGCAGCAACCAGATGGTCCACGTTGTTTTTGTCTGCATCTGAATCAGGAACCCCTCCAAAGGGATCGGGAGTTGCACTTTCGTGCTGAAAACTTTCGTCATGACCCGTCTGAACCCGGGGGGGGACAGGG
>JAGLCZ010000548.1 GCA_023145975.1 Candidatus Hydrogenedentota bacterium
TGTCACTATACATGCTTCGTCATTACGCTTGAACAAATAACATAAACTGGAATATCCGAAAATCCCCCGTTGAAGGGGGTACCGCATTCGCGGTGGGGGATGTTCTTTCTCTTGCCCCGTCATTGCGAAGAAGGTTTCAACTCGACGCGGCAATCCCGGTTTACACAACAACAGAACTGAAAATGAGATTGCTTCGCTTTGCTACTAAGAAAATACTTATTAACATACTGATATAGCAAATTGTACCCTTGTGAACCCCTCGTCATTACGAGCGAAGCGCGGCAATCTGGTTCTACGCAACGGCTTGAATAGAAATGAGATTGCCGCACTGCGTTCGCAATGACGGATTACCCACGCGCAACCCCTAATCACGCAAGCCCTTCTTTCTTTTGAAAATCGCCGCCAACAGCGGTCAAGGCTCGCAATGACGAGGGGGTAAGTTTTCGTAGGGGCGGACCTATGTGTCCGCCTAGGCACGTTCGCAATGGCATAACTTGCTATCTGAATCATCCTGTTCAGCACCGGTTAAAAACGGCGGAGATTTGATTACCCATTTTCAGTGGGAGTACACTGTCTTTTATAGGTTCAACCTTCAATAACAGGCTGGTTAAAATCTTAGGTTTTAAAGACGTGCCGTATGTCGTTCCTGCTTCAGCAGGTTGAGTTCAGGGATTGACTGTAATGAAAGAGCACGGTAAACCGTGAACAACATACGACGAAATTTTTTGAGTTATGGACAATATCCGTATAGCGAAAACAGGGGGCGGCAACCGGTACTCTGATGTCTGTATCCCACTTTCACTATTATAATAAACACAAGAACCGCAAAACATGCCTTATGAACAAGAAAGGGTTAAAAGACCATGAAAGCAATGAACATCTCCCCATTTATGACAGCGGCAGTAATGACTGTCCTGCTGCTGTGTGCCCTACCCGCGTTGGCAGCCGTAATCGAAATCAACGACATCGATGAGTTGCAACTCATCGGTAACGGCTATCCCATCGACGGCAACTATGTGCTCGGTAATAATATAGATGCACGAACGGCTGCCGGCTGGGATGGTGGAAAAGGATTTAAGCCTATAGGAAGCTCAACAACGCCGTTTACCGGCACTTTCGACGGCGCAAATTATACCATCACCTATCTTATCATTGACCGGGCAGGGGAAAACTACATTGGTCTCTTCGGTTATACAAGCGGCGCAAACATTAAGAACGTAGTTCTGGAAACCAGCATCATCACAGGCGCTGCCAACACTGGCGGGCTCGCAGGCTATGTCGATGACATCAGTAGCATTACCAACTGTCACATTACAGCTAGAGTCACTGGAACTGCTTATACTGGGGGATGTACAGGATATATTAATCACATGAGTAGTGTTGCAAACTGCTATAGCACGGATGCTGTATCAGGGGGCAATTGGACTGGTGGATTTGCAGGATATATCAATGAAACCAATAGTATTACGCACTGCTACAGTACAGGAAACGTCACAGCCCCCCATTCCGGAGGATTCGTGGGTCAGAACTTCGGCAATATCACTCACTGTTACAGTACAGGAAACGTCACAGGCCGATATTCCGGTGGGTTCATGTCCCTGAGCTCCGGTGGCAGTATCACCCACTGCTACAGCATAGGGAATGTCACGGCCACCAATTCCGATGGGTTTGTGCACGAGAATCCTGGTGGCAGCATCACAGGTTGCTATTGGGATACTGAAAGTTCCGGACGAACAAATTCCGCTGCTGGGACGGGTAAAACAACCGCTGAGATGAAGCAGCAGGCTACCTTTTCAACTTGGGATTTTATATCGGTATGGAATATTGATGAAGATATTTCATATCCTTATTTCCAAATAAATACAGTTACTGAAGGCGAAGGTGAACCCGTAGAAGGCGAAACACTGGAAGATATCGCGGATACATTGGAAGATGCCTTTGACCAAGTGGACAGCAATAGCGACGGGTCATTAAGCATTGTAGAAACGGCCGCCATGTATCCGAATTTAAGTCCTACCGATTTTGATACCCTCGATCTGAACGATGACAGTTTTCTGACGCTGGCAGAATTGCAAAGTAATGCTAACGAAGGCGAAACTAACGAAGGTGAATCTGGATACGCAGGTTGTAATAAAGATAAACTGAATGTCGAAATGCTGCCCAAACTCCTTGGGGATTGGCTGCTCATCGGTCTGGCAATGATGGTCATGGCCGGCTGGAGCACAACAGGTCATGCCCAAAAGAAGTAATTCATAGTAAACCCGTGCCTCGCAGACTGTTCCTTTACGGTCGGTCTGCGGGGCATTTTCTTTTGATGCAACGTAATGGAACGCTTCTTTTTCAACCGTCCCTACAGGATGAATACCGCGAGATTATTCAGAAGAAATATTAAAAACGGAACAGGCATTTGCAGTCACCTGTTCCCCCAGTTCATCAATATCAATATCCTTCAATTTCGCGATGAATTCCAGGGTATGCAGTACATAGGACGGCTCACACCGTTTGCCGCGATGGCACTGCGGTGCCAGATACGGTGCATCTGTTTCGACCAATAGCCGTTCCTGCGGGGTCACCCGCGCTGCTGCGCGCAGTGCTTCCGCCTTGGGATAAGTAACATTGCCAGCAAAGGATATATGACACCCCAAATCCAAACATTGCTCTGCGAAGAAAGCATCCCCCCCGAAACAGTGCATAATACATGAAGGCAGCCGGATTACATAATCGCGCAGGATGGCCAGTGTATCCTCCTGAGCATCACGGCTATGAATAACAACGGGCATCTGAAGCTCTACTGCCAACGCCAATTGCCTTTCGAAAGTGGGCTGCTGTAGAGCACGAGGCGTGTATTCATTATAGTAGTCCAGCCCTATTTCTCCGATTCCAACGGTACGCGGATTCCGTGTCAACTCCCGTAAAGCCTCTTCGGTAGTATCATTCAACTCACCGGCACTATAAGGATGAAAGCCAACGACTGCATACACCCTTTCCCGAGTCAATGCACATGCTGCCTGACTTCCCTCTAGGTCATCCCCCACAATAACAAGCCAGTCAAGACAGTCCAAAGCGCGTTCCAGTGCCTCATTCCGATCCTCATCAAACTTTGGCATTTGCAGATGACAATGCGTATCTACACAACGCATCAGGAAGGATTGCCTTTTGTGTTTTTCTTATTATTACGATTTCTACGTTTATTTCTTGGGGGACGGGGGACAGCATCTTTCGATACTTCCTCTTTTTTTTCCGGTGCTTCCACTACAATAGGTGGATTTGAATCACTACAATTTTTCTCATTCCCTTGTGCCGCATTATTCGCACAACAGGTATTCCCTTCCCGCTGAACAGGTCTTCTCCGCCCCAGCTCCCCTTTTTTATACAATTCGTTTTCGTAGCTTAAGCAACATAAAAGTCGCCCACACTGTCCACTGATCTTTCCGGGATTCAGGGAAAGGTTTTGGCACTTCGCCATACGCATGGATATAGGAACAAACTCATCCAGCCAACTGGTACAACACAGGACACGACCGCAACACCCCAATCCCCCTATTACCTTGGAGCGATCACGCACTTGAATATGCCGTAATTCGATGCGACTATGTAATTCTCTTGCAAGTTCGCGTACCAATTCCCGAAAATCAACACGATTTTCAGCCGTGAAGAAAAAAGTAATCTTATGGCGATCAAAAGTATATTCCGTATCCACAAGTTTCATGGGAAGGGACCGCTTGTCAATGTGCTCTTGGCACACTGCCTGCGCTTTTTTCTCTTCCTGCTCAAGTTCCATATAAGAATTTAAATCATCTTCGCCGGCTTTGCGAATAACATGCACGGACATTCTCTTCGCAATTTCATCAGAACAGGGTTCGGGAGGCAATACACAGGTACCCCACTCAAGTCCCTGACCACTTTCGACGATACAGGATTCATCCCGATCAAGGGCAATACCATCACATAAAAATGAGAGAACCCTGCGAGGTTTACGCAATCGTATCTGAGCTATATTCATCTGTAAATGCTCCATACTATCAGTTCAAACACACGATGCAATACTTACTCAGGAAGCAAGCGTAAAAAACAAATCCCGAAAAATACGAGCCGGCTTCAGGTTGCGCTCAATATACTTCCACGCATCCACAAGCGCCCCGATTTTAGCAGCATGTTTCTCTACATCAATTTCTGTTTTTAATTTATTCAAACAATCACGGTTGTAAATAAGTTGTCTCGTCTTCGATAAGTCATAAATGAGTTCATCACGATACCATGCATCAAAAAGAACCAAAAATTCAAATAACTCGCCGCGTACCAATCCCGTCACCTGCGCGGCAATGTCATCTTTATCCAGTTTGGCTTCTCCATCAGGATCCTGTGCCATTTCCTGTTTTGCTTCGCTCATTACAGCACTTTCGATGGCCTTTGATGTATGTTGTATATATACTGCGAACTCTTCACTCAACAGAAGCGGGTCCTCGCCCTGCGCCAGACGCTGCACAATATCAAGCGCAATAGTACGCCGTTCACTTTTCTGCAAATCGCAAGCACGGGTAAAGCTTCCCTGGGAAAGAGCTGCTATGGCATGAAGCTGATCTTCTGCAATTGAACCTTTCTCCCGCATCATTTCCACCACCGTTTCAAACCGTAATGTACCGAAACGAACAGACTGGCATCGGGAACGGATGGTGGGAAGCAAACGCCGGGGCCACTCTGTCAATAACACGAATGCAGTCTGACTCGGCGGTTCCTCAAGTGTCTTCAAAAAATGATTCTGAGCACCCAGGTTCATACGCTCTGCATCTTCGATAAGAACCAGACGCATTCCCCCTTCTACAGGGCGAAACATTGCCGTTTCAACAACCTCTTCAATTACATCCACCTTTATCATGCGCATCTTACCAGCGGGCTTGATGACCATAATATCGGCATGGTTACCATTTATAGTCTTGCGGCAGGAGAGGCAGGTATCACAGGCATCATCTTCAGAATCATTACAATTAACCGCCTTTGCAAATTCAAAAGCAGTCATACGCTTGCCGACCCCGTTGGGTCCCCAAAAAAGCAATCCACTGGGCACACGGTTTTGTCGTACAATACCGCGCAAAAGCTGTAAGGCTATTTTCTGATCTTTTACCTGACTAAAACTCATGGTGTTATCTGGTATTTTATTTTTTGACTACTTTAAAGTGTCGTTAAATTTTGGTATCCGGTCAATCTGATCACGCAAATCCTGCTGAATTGTTTCCAAAGAACCGCCCGCATCCACTATTGTAATACGTTCCGGCTCCCTATTAGCAAGAGCAAGGAACTCTTCCCGTATGCGTTGATGAAACTCCAGCGTCTCAGTCATCATACGATCATCACTCCCCCGGGCGCGAGCACGCTGCAGCCCCTTATCTGCAGGCATATCAAGAATAAAGGTATGATCGGGCCAGGCATCACCTGCAGCCAGACGATTCAACGATACAATAGTGCCCTCTTTCACTTGGCGTCCAGCACCCTGATACGCCGTTGTCGAATCTACGTAGCGATCACACAGCACAATTTCACCACGGGATAATGCAGGAAGTATTACAGCGTTAACGTGCTGCGCACGTGCAGCCTCATAAAGAAAAAGTTCAGTCAACGGCGCAACAGATTCTTCCCTGCAGTCAAGCAGTAAATCACGTATACGCTCTGCAAGCGGCGTACCCCCCGGTTCACGGGTAAGTGTAACGGTGTGTCCTTTTT
>JAGLCZ010000549.1 GCA_023145975.1 Candidatus Hydrogenedentota bacterium
TGATATGAAATCCCGTTGGGATTTTGAAGTGCCCAGTACCCAAATATCAAGTCCTCAATCCCATCCGATACTCAAAGAATGTGGATAATGAGAAGAATGGAAATTTGGGAACCAGTCAAAAAATCCCATAATTGATAGCATATCCTACTTGCATAAGAAATGACTTCTTCTACTGTCATTCCGGTTTTGGCGCGAATCCTTGAGCGGCAAAGACTGGAATCCATAGTACTATAGTCACGCTTTCCTTCACGTCATAGATTCCGATATTTTCCTCTCCTCGTACCTCGTCGAGGAAAAACCGGAATGACACGGGTTGCTTGTTTTGCTGCATAACTCTTAAAACTAAATTTTGACGCAAACTCTATCTTAAATCACAAGACACGTTCCCAAAATATCATTGACTTTCAACGACCTTTGCGGGTATAATTAAACTGTGTGCAGAACTTTTGATGTGTCTTTATACCATACTGAAAATATGGGGTGACGCAAGATTCCCTTTTTTAGAGGGAGTTGTTGCTTTGTGTCAGAGATAGTTTCGTTGTACTAATAACCATCTATGAGAGGAGAAATTGAGACATGATAAAAAGAAAAACAAGAGGCGTTGCCGCTCTGATGAGCCTTGTAGTCCTTTGTGGTCTGGCAATGTCGGCGTCGGCGCAGCATGAGCCGCTTCCCACCTGGGATAACTGCCCGGGAGCTCACACTATGTTTGCCCCCCTGCCCGCTTTTGTTAACGGTACCGTAGGCAGTCCGGTAACTTCATGGCCGGAGGTGGGCAGCTATGATTTTTGTGCCTATATGGATACCTTGTATTGCCAATTAAAGCCACTCGTCGCGGTGGCTTCAGAAGTAGCGGACTACGCGGATCTCCTCCGTTGCCTGGATGCAGATATTAATGGAGTGCTTTATAACCAGCCCCCCGCAATTGTCCCGGTAACAATCAGTGTGAATAGTGCCGGAGAATGCACCGTTTATTGGAATAATATACTGACACACTCCGGGATTGCGATACCCGGATGGAGTCCCCAAGCCGATTGGCACATGGGTTTTGGCGGACGCACAGGCAGTTTGAACGACTATCATGTCGTTGACGATTTTGATCTTGTCAGTCCCGGGATGAACTACACCGAATTTTTCACTACGGGAGCCGGTCTGGGTACGCTTTACGGAGATGGACTCATCGACTCCAGCCAATTGGCACTTACTGAAAATGTAGATAGCCAAACAGGTTCCTGGTCTTTCCTTCCAACAGATCCGGTAACAGAATTCACTGTCACCTACATGCAGTATATTGGTGATGGTTCGGGCGCTGACGGCATGTGCTTTTTCTATGGTCCCGGCGCTAACAGTGCATTTGGAGAAGAGGGACCTGTAGATACTACAGGTCTGCGTTTAACCTTTTACACCAATGTCCCGGACAATGTAGTTCGCCTAGCATACAATGGTACCACTCTTCTGGATGCTGCTC
>JAGLCZ010000055.1 GCA_023145975.1 Candidatus Hydrogenedentota bacterium
AGAACAGATGGCACAGCAGGAGGAATAATTGCACTTACAGACGGGTTGGACGGCTTCAAACCTATTGCCTGTTACGGCGATTATGTTTATTACTGCAAATATTATGACGGTTACGGGAATGAATTGGGACGCAGCAACGGCACGGCAGGGAATGATGAACTATTTGTTGACCTGGTACCAGGTTCAGAGGGCAGCAGCGCTGCACCGGTATCCGAAATAAATGGGATGCTTTTGCTTTCTGTGAAAAGAAGCCTGTATACCACCAATGGAATACCAGGCACCGCCACACTTGTTTATGATTTTGCTCCCGTGTACAGCATGTCATCTTCTTCTCAGTATCCACGGGATTTTGTAAAGATTGGCGATTATGTATATTTTCGTGCGGGATATGTAAACTCAAATCACGGTATTTGGCGCACGGATGGAACCACAGCAGGAACCATTCCACTAATCGAACGTTCAGATGCGCCATTGGGTGATCTGGTCAAAGGGGATGGCGTTTTGTTTTTCAGTGAAGAAGATGATATTGGCGTCAGACTCTGGATTTCAAACGGAACAGTGTCTGGCACCCAGATGCTCAAATCCTTTCCCCTGTCCGGACCATTCGGCACTACCAACATTGTCAGCACCAGTTTCGACAATGGTCTATTGTGGTTTGGGGTGTATCCGCTGAATGAATTGTGGCAAAGCAATGGAACTGGTATTGGAACCCGCCAGATAGCCACGTTTTCCACGTTGCCAATGGGATATGGAACACAACTGAGATACATGCTTGCAGCGGGCAGCCATGCGTTTTTTACAGCGGCAGAAACAGATTTTACCCAGGAATTATGGCAGTCAGACGGCACTTCCCAAGGAACCCTGTTGGTGCAGAATGCCGGATTAAGCTACTCGAATGTGTCCTTTGAAGGCCGACTTTTCGGCAGGGCGCTTTTCAACGCGAATCATGACGGCGTCTATGAAACATGGACTGCTGACGGAACGGATACCATAAATATGGCCGATCTTGTCGAGATATGCAGCGCACCGTTCCCCTACAAAGGAGTTTACCTTGCCGCAGGAAAAGAAGGGTCAAATGTCGATCTCTATGGTGTGGCAGAAATGGAACCTATGCAGTTTCTCCAGCAGCCTAGCCCCAATGGATGGTACTATTCTGGCGATGATTTGGACATCTTTGTTGAAATATCGCTCTGGGCACAGGAAGATGCAGAATACCAATGGTACAAAGACGATATGCCCATTGTTGGCGAACAATCCCCGAACCTGAATATCCCCATGCTCACCTTTGATGACAGCGGCATTTATTTCTGCCGCGTCACCCTCGCGGACAAGGAAGGTCCTTATGATTCAATAGATGCATCGGTTCGCGTGTTTGCAGAAGGCAGTGTGCCCGTGTCCAGTCCTTTAGCGCTGTGTTTTTTCGTGTCATTGATTTTCCTAATCTTCGTAGCGCACTATAAAAGGAAAGTAGCGGCTTGATTCTCCGTGTGGGTATGATTACCTGCGGCTAGTCCGTCAAATCTGATGTTACGCGATGACTTTCCTGATGCACTAAACACACGACGATTCTTTTTACTCATGACATACCCTTTCAAATAGGCTTAAGCATTTAGTATGCCATCTTATACCACTGTCCAGAAAACCGGGGCCACCTCACACCTCATCATGGTTCTTCTGATCCTATGTAGGTAAAACCGAAGGGGATATGTATCCCTTCTAGTGCATACCGTTCTTTCTCAAGGGTGTACTGTAAACTGCTATTTTCAGTGAATTGACTGCCAAACCAAATGAATCGACCATAAATTCACATGATTTAACTTTCGAATCAGATGGATTGATTATCGAATCAAATGAGTTGACTGTCAAACAAAATGAATCAACTATCGAATTAGATGAATCGATTGTCAAACAAAATGAATTGACTATCGAATCAGGTGAATCGATAGTCAAACAAAATGAATCGACTATCAAATCAGATGAATTGACTGTCAAGCAATCTCAATCATTTGTGAATACATTACACGAGAAGAGCTGTGCCATACAATTTCCTGGTCTTATACCGCTGTTGCGGAAGGAGTGCTGTCCCTAGATTGAATAGATCAGCATGACACGCTCTAAGCCGGATGCGAAGAGGGTTGATTGAGATTACGCTTTATTGAATGCACCGGATTGCAGCCGTGATGCCAGTGCATTAATGGTGGGTGCTGCACCCGGGTCGGCAATGCCGCTTGCTTCCACAACAACGCCGTCGCATTGCGGTAAATCCAGGAGTACCGGTAATTCTTTCAGGGTCTGAATAAATTGACCGGCAAGGCATCGGCAAAAAACACTGCCTCCGGGCAGGCAGATGACCTTGTCGTGTTCCCGCTGCATGGTGATGCCATCAGCATCCAACGGCGAAAACTCATTTACAATGAAGGCGATGTTTTTATGGCCAATAGGCGGTGCTTGAAAATCTCGTGAACTACATCCACGCCGAATTAAATTTGTGCCATCGCACACTGGACATCGCAATGACTTGTTCGATTCAATCTCCATGATGATTTTGCTGCCTTCAAAACGGGTAGCCACCGTTCGGTAGCCAATTAACGCAAATTTATGATATAGCTCACTTAAGGTCATGTGGTATTCTCCTTATTGATTTCTACCAAAATCTTATAGATACCTCACGACCGTCCTTAAAGTCAAAAGTACGCTTTTGTCGGATGGACCATCTTTTTTTCGTTGTATCTCAGTGGTTTTGGTGTTATCATAGGGGGGACGCGGAGTTGCGTCGGAATGCAGAATGAAAAAAAATTGGGAGTATCAGCATGATTACACATAAGAAGGAGAAACCTGTAGCGAACGACCCGCGGAAAATCATTCTCTGGACTCGTCGTTATGCTCAGAATCGAACCATTTCCTTTCTTGTTCAGTGGGTATTTATTGTTGTTATGATCCTGGTTATCGGTGTTGCTGCAACAATGACGCAGATGGCACATAAGCAGGAGAGCCAGGA
>JAGLCZ010000550.1 GCA_023145975.1 Candidatus Hydrogenedentota bacterium
ACGAATATCTGACGGATCCCCTTCTTGTCCGTACCATAGTAGGCAATCTGCTTGCCATCGGGAGCGCCACGCACAATACCCCCCGCCCAATCGTGCGTCAAACGTCGAATATGCACGCCCTGCGGCGGGCTTGGGTACCGTTCGGCATTGCCCGAATCTGCCGTGCTGATATCCACGTCCAACGGTATATCCGCCACAAAAAGGGATTCCTCAAATGTTTTACCGTCCTCATTACGTACGACACCGATAAAGGCACGCATGGTACCTGCGGCATCCACCCAGGAATCTCCATGTGCCTTTTCTACTTCACCCGCCTGTGAAGTGCCCTTGGGCACAACTGAAACCAACAGTGCAAAATAATGGCTTACAGGAGAAGGGGCGGCAGTATTCGCTTCCATATACCCTATGGTACGCCCGTAATCAGGCAGCAGAAAATCATCATAGGTAAATCCGATCCGCTTCCCGTTTCTGCTGTATTCATGTCTGTGCGTACCGCCACGATGGGCACCGGGTAAGGTATCCCGATCAACAGCTACGTCACGTTTATCAATCCATGAGAACCCATAGGCTCCCTCTTTTAACATATGCCAACGCCCGTCACGCTCAACAATCTCACCGTCAAGAGTCACGCGCCCGCCATTACGATTCGGCTTTCCGTAAGCACCACGCTCCGGCACTTCCGATACGGGCGGTCCATGAATAAACGCAACCTCCGGTGCTGCAAGCGAAAAAGATACGGCGCCCACACCGGGTGCCGGTGCATCACCTGCAATAATTTCATCCGGTTTGTAGAGAATAATCTCCCTGCCTGTCGCCAGCTCCAACACCTCAATCGTCGTACCATGATCGATGCCCACACCCACGGTCTCCCGCGTGTCATAACACAAATACTTTCCATCACGGGAAAAGTTGTCGTTACCGTCCAACTCATGGTTCTGCCCGGAGAAAGTGAGCTGCCTTCCCTCGGCAACCGCTGCATCTTCTGCTGTCGCTGTCACCGCAAACGAATTGGCAAGAGCAATACCCAAAATAAGATAAATCATCATCCTGTTCTCCTGATTGGTTCCTGGAGCATACCGTATCGCCACTCCATCGTAATAACATAGCAGAAAGCAGTGTCTCTTCTCACGTCTTTCCCTACAACAGTATCCAAACCCATTATGTATTTAGTTTTCCTGTCAAATAGCCCGCCTCCATATCATCGATATGTACAGAAGCAAATTTATTTTCCAAA
>JAGLCZ010000551.1 GCA_023145975.1 Candidatus Hydrogenedentota bacterium
TTCGCAACGCGCCCCTACCCCGGATTCCCCACCGATTTACAGGCGCAAATGATGACCATGCTTGCCTGTGCCGAAGGAACCAGCGTGATTAAAGAAACGGTATTTGAAAATCGTTTCATGCAGGTAGCCGAATTGCACCGAATGGGTGCGGACATAGACCTGGATGGGAATGCTGCCGTTATTCGGGGCGTCCCGCATCTTATGGGTGCCCCGGTTATGGCAAGTGATCTGCGTGCCAGTGCGGCACTGGTCATTGCCGGCCTCATGGCAAAACATGGCGAAACGGCAGTACAGCGTGTTTACCATATCGACCGGGGCTATGAGCGCATTGAAGAACGTCTGTCGGCCCTTGGTGCAAAGATAGAACGTATACGGATTTAAGTTTACTCCTGCTGATTGTCTGGATTTATATTTAAAGTTCAATATATAGACCACGAAACTCATGAATTTGATTGGATAGTTATGAAAGTATTCGAAATCTCCAGTGCCGATACCCTGCAAAAAGTACGCACGTTCCTTGAGAACTGCGCGTGCCGTATCTCTCCCGACAACACCGCTGAATCCCGCAACGCCGCGGTCCGTGAAATAACGGAAGCCGTGCGTGAACGGGGAGACGAAGCGCTTGCCGATTATACGAAACGCTTTGATGGTGTTTCGCTGACTCCTGCACAATTCGAGTTGACAAAGGATGAAATAGACGAAGCAGTGCAGCAGGTTCCCAAACATATTATTGCCATGCTCGAACGTGCCCAAAAAAACATCCGCGCCTTTCATATGAAAAACCTTCGGATATCCTGGGAAGAAAATGCGCCTGACGGCTCCATGTATGGTCAGCGTATAACACCAATAGAAAGTGCAGGGGTTTATGTGCCCGGCGGTAAGGCATTTTACCCTTCCTCGGTACTGATGAATATCGTTCCTGCCCGCGTTGCCGGAGTGGAAAAAATCATCATGGTTTCACCGCCCAGCTATAAGGGCACAATACATCCGGCAGTAGTCGCCGCAGCAAAAATAGCGGGTGCCAGCCGTGTTTTTCGAGTTGGGGGCGCACAGGCAGTGGCAGCACTTGCCTACGGTACCGCTCATATCCCGTCCGTCGTGAAAATTACCGGTCCGGGCAATGTTTATGTCACCGCAGCGAAAGCCATGGTACGCGGCACCGTAGATATTGACAGCGAAGCAGGACCTTCGGAAGTCGCCGTCATTGCAGATCAAAAAGCAAACCCATCGTATGTAGCCGCTGAATTACTCGCGCAGGCGGAACATGATGAAGATGCCATGTGCCTGCTCTTTACGCCTTCCAAAGACTTGGCAGAAGCAACAATAAAGATCGTTAACGAACGTGCGCCCAAAATGAAACGTGCCAATATTATACAAGCATCGCTGAAACAATTCAGTGCCGTTATCATTGT
>JAGLCZ010000552.1 GCA_023145975.1 Candidatus Hydrogenedentota bacterium
TTTTCAGGAAAATAGTGCGCTTCGATAAGGCAGCACAGTGTATGCCAGATTACGACATGCGCTTCCTGAATTTCTTTGGTATCCGCACCGGGTGCACGAATCACAATATCCGCATGTTCCGCCATTTTGCCGCCGCCGGATCCCGTAACTAAAGCAACAGTTCCGCCTTTGGCCTTCGCCACAGACATAGCCATCAGACAATTAGTCGCATTTCCTGAAGTGGATATGGCCAGTAACATATCCCCCTGTTTCATTATTGCATTAAGCTCTTGTGCAAAGGCAATATTTGCCAAAGCACAATCATTCTCAATCGCCGTTTTCAGTGGGCTATTCAGCCCAAGCGTAACAGCGGGAAGACCAGATTCAAGATGCTCCGATAACTCTACACCATAAGGTAATTCTAAAAGGCGTTCCTTAAAAGAATCCGACAGTGTTCTCTTGCGCTCAAAACTCTTACATAATTCCCCGACAATATGGAGCGCATCTGCATTTGAACCGCCATTACCACAGGTAAAAAAGCAACCTTTCCCATCGTAAACAGCAACAAGTGCATTGTGAAACTGTTCCATCGCCTCAACACAAGAGTCCAAGTTAGGACGACGGGCTAACATCGCCTCTATTATTTCCGATTCGATTTGGTTCCAACTTCGCATATTCAACTCCTTGATAGTAAAATAGGATGATACCAGATTTTCACTTATAATAATAGTTTCCAATAATGAATTTTTCTCGCAGTTTACGGCTTCTTCTGTTATGATTACAGATATGGTGAATAATTTAGAAAACGGGACAATATATAAGAGATGTTTACAATGACCCAATATACTTTTTTTTCAGTACTCCTGTTTGTTTCTCTTCTGATTCTATGTCAAGGTACTTCTGCTGCTTCCAGTACAGATAAGGTTGCAGACGGGCTTTCGCTCCTTCAGGAATCCCTGGATAATCAGGAAGAGTGCGAACAAAGAATTCGTGCTTTTGATAAGATCCATACCGTTATTTCGGGGGTATTTTACAAAAAGGCAAAATCACTTGAAGAAGCAGGTAATACGACGGAATCCCAGATTGCACTACAGGAAGCAGAATATCATATAAATATTGTAAAAGCAGCGTATGATCTTGGATTACTACACTTTGATGATAGTGCCAAATTACATAATTTTTACGGCGAAATTATCCATGACTTCTTTAACCAATCCAACGAGGCAGCGAAACATTGGAAACGTGCATCACAGTTGGACCCGGATTTCGCACGTGCCTTCTGCAATTTCGGCATGTATGCCTGTCATACCGGCATGTACTCCATCGGCCTTGACAATATGGATACTGCGTTGCGTCTGGAACCTGACGATGTTGATCTTCTGTATAATATGACACAGCTTTATCTACTGCATCCTGCGCATATAATGCAGATTCGCCAGTGGCCTCGCAACAAAGTATATAATGAAGCGATGAAGATGTCGAAAAAAGCGGTATATCTTCGCCCCGGAGATTTTGAGGTATTACGCGATTATGCATTAAACTTTTTTACAGGTGAAGATTTTGAGATAAAGGTGAATTGGAACGATGCTGTAAAAGCGTGGCAAGCGGCACGCAGTAAGGCAAAAACCGATGCAGAGTTATTCAATACGTGGCTGAACGAAGCACGGGCACATAAACGTAACGATAACAAGGAGAAAACGATGGAATGCCTGGACGCTGCACAGTCTATTTGGCCGGAGAGTTCCGTTGTCAAACAGTTAATTAAAGATTTCAGAGGGTAACACAGGGGCATGGAATACTGTATAGAAACTTATAACTTAACCAAGTCCTATGGGGATATAGTTGTCACAGATGCGCTATCTTTGTGCATTGAAAAAGGTACCTTCCATGGATTTCTTGGGCCCAACGGCGCTGGTAAATCTACTACGATTAAAATGCTGACCGGCATTGTAGCACCTACTTCCGGAAGTGCACGAATACTGGGATGCGATATTAAACATACAAATGCATCTACTAAAAAACGCATAGGGGTCGTTCCGGAAGAACTCTGCCTCTTTGAGAATCTTACTGGTCCCGAATATCTGACTTTCATTGGGCGCATGTATTCCCTCCCCCGTAAACTCGCACGGGATCGTGCCCATGAACTTCTGTATTGGATGGATATTCATGATACAAATGGAACACTGATACTGGAATATTCGCACGGGATGCGTAAAAAACTAGCATTATGTGCTGCCATTATCCATGATCCGGAGTTACTTTTTCTGGATGAACCTTTTGAAGGTATAGACGCTGTTGCATCACGCACTATCCGCGAAGTACTGGAAAAATTGCTTGCCCGTGGTGCCACAATTTTTCTTACCTCCCATATTCTTGAGGTTGTTGAACGGCTTTGCTCCCATGTCAGTATTATTGACAAGGGGAAATTACTTTGGCAAGGCGGTCTAACGGAATTCGCTGGCGGCAAGCGCCTCGACGAGGCTTTTCTGCAGGTGGTAAGTAAAACAAACGAATCACCGCGACGGCTTTCATGGTTGTCGTCCAAAGGTAGCGATTGCAACATGGAGCAAAATTGATGCTGCTTCATTGTTGGGCACTCTTTGTATTGAAGTGGACACTTCTTCACCATAGTTGGAACAAACGTGAATTATGGGGTTACATACTTCTGGGATTTCTGCTATTCTGCGGCATACTGCTATCGCTTGTATTAACCATAATTTTCTATAGTTTGGCACTCCACGTCTCGAAAGAAAAATCCTATACAAGTACATTACTGCTTTTGAACGGATCAGTAGTAATCTATCTCTTTTTCTATACTTGGGGTGTATTGATAGACTTGCAGCGTTCAGACCTTGTTGATTTTCGAAAGATGCTTTTTCTCCCTGTTTCCCTTCCCATGATTTATATAATGAATTTTCTCGTTTCCATGATAAGTCCCATCATGCTTTTCGCACTTCCCGGTCTTATCGGTCTGCTGGCAGGATTTTATCCGGTTCATGGTATTTCAGTTTTTCTGGTTGGTATCCCGCTCGCACTGTTGTTCATGTTTATGATGAATGCCTGGGCTTACTATTTGAGAGGATATCTCGCCATTATCATGGAGAATAAGCGGCGTAGGCGTCTTGCATTGGTTCTCCTCCCGTTATGTTTTGTTGTATTGGGTCAAATACCTGCGCTGCTTTCGCATCTGGTAATACTGAACAAAGAACAGCTGTTTGAGCCGCAAACTATTTCCAAATTATTTCCTTATTTATTAGGTTTTGATGCTGCAGTGCCATTATTTTGGCCTGCTTATGGAATATGGTCTTTCATCAATGGAGCCTCTGTGCTCATTGTTATGGAAATTGCATTTGGATTATTTATGTGTACACTGCTGGGTCTGTACCAAGGATACATATCTACCTTAAATCACTACATGGGTGTACGCAGTGATACTCATACGCCCCTTAAAAAGAATGGTGCCTATTCTTCTGTTACCCCTCCAGTCTGCACCAGCCGGCGTTTACCCTTCCTTGACGATGATACTACAGCGTTAACACTGACTTTTTATCATTCCTTTTCCCGTCATCCCCATGTCCGTATGCTGATCATTATGCCCCTATGTCTCGGTCTGTTTTTTTTATTGATGTACCGTACCGGCGCATATGGCGGTCATTTGACTGGAGAAGCTGCCTGGATTCCAGTGGCAGCTTTGGTCTGGCCATTTCTTAACTTTTCTATTTTTCTTTTCAATATATTTGGTGCAGATGCCCAGGCCTTTTCTGCATTAACACTGTTCCCCACACAACGCCGCAAATACTTTATTGCAAAAAATATTGCCCTGGCTCCCTTTGTTCTAGGGCTTTCTTTTTTCTTTATTGCCGCCAGTGCAGTTCTCATTTGGGCACCTGTACGCATGATTTTGCTCTCGATCATTCTTGCAGTACATCTCTACCTGCTTTTTAGTACTTTAGGTAACTATCTATCATTACGCTTTCCATACCGGATTAACAGAGATGCACTACGGCAGCCAACGCAGCGCCTCCGCATGATGCTGGTAGGATTAATGTCAACCCTCCTGGTGGCTGTAATGGTACTTCCTACGTCGTTGTGCATGTTTCTTGACAGAAGCTACACAGCCCATAGTGATGTACTCGTAAAAAATGGAGGACTGCTGGGCGCTTCTTTTCTACTTATTGCCTCCTTGATTGTGTATATGTTCACCCTAACCCTGTTTGGCGACCAATTTATTGCCAAAGAACAGATCCTGTATGCGCGTTTACATAATGACCGCGAATAGATTCTTTGTTCATGCAGAGAAATAAATTATCTTATAACCTATTTATGCGGTTCATTTTTCAATCGCCGGAAATGTAATTTACCAGAAATTCTTGAAGCGAGTATTGGTATTACGCTACCATATTCGTCGCTGGATCTGTTGTGGGAAACTCTACCCAAAAATAAGTGATATTGCGGCAGGGTTTAATGCTATACTAGGTGCTGTTTATATCTTTCTAAGACTGGTTATTGTGTCTGAGCTACGTTATTTGAACACAATGCCTGTCACGGAAAATGAATGAGGAGAAATGCAGTAATGGCCGTCAGGATACTATATCTCATACGTCACGGACAACATGACTTGGATAATCCCACAGGCTCGGAATTGGGTGGTAATCTTACCGCTTTAGGTAGAAAGCAGGCAGAGTTTACAGCAAAAATGCTGAAAACAAAGCCCGTATCTTCCATTCATGCCAGTTCTCTGAATCGAGCAGATGAAACAGCCCGAATTGTATCAAAACAGGTTACAGGGATATCGGTACAGCAAACCGATTTGTTATGGGAATGTATGCCGGCAATGACCCCGAAATTACAGGTAGAGATGCCCAACTACACTTCCCTGCAAGTCTCACAAGATAAACAACGTGCAGATGTGGCATTTCGAAAATATTTCAAAATTGCAAAACGAACAGATCGACACGATGTTATTATCTGTCATGGTAATCTTATTCGCTACTTTGTGACGATTATACTCAAAGCTGAAGCTGCCAGTTGGCTTAAAATGGACATCTGCAATTGTGGTGTCACACAAGTGCTGGTACAGCCTGATGGCGATATAGCAGTACTCTGTCATAATGACTGGTCACATCTGCCACAGGAATTTCGCACATCAACGCTGCGGAATGCCTGATCCTGTCACGGCACATCTATTTTGGTTTGGATAGTGTGGAATCATTGCGTGTACGTCGTTTTCTGCGGGCCTTCTGTTTTCTTATCTTTTCACGCCGCCGGGCTTCAGGGCTATCGTTTCCCATGATACGGGCTTCCAATAATTCGCATAACCTGCGACGTGCATAGAAGCGATTCAACGCCTGTGAACGTGCAGTCTGTGTTTTTACTGTCAGACTACTTGGCCTATGACGCAGTACAACTGCAGTAGCACTTTTATTTACCTTTTGTCCCCCCGGACCGCCCCCGTGCACAAAGGATTCTTCAATATCCTTTTCCTGCAAACTGCACACAGCCATCCTCTTGCGTAGTTCCTCTGCCTTTTTAGGGGTAACTCCAAATATGCTCATGAATATCTATCCATCAAAACCTGATATTTATTCTCCACGATAATGACAGCGGTTGTTGGGGGTTTCCTGCACTGCCACAACTTTTGGCGCAATTTTTTTCTCCATGAGAAATTTCCATATCCATGCAGCAATACGTTCGGCAGTAGCCTGCTCCAAACCGGGTAAACAGTTTAGATAGGTATTATCAAGACGGGAAAATACCTCAGCACAAGCTGCTTCCATCCCTTCATGATTCTTAGCTGCAATTTCTACCTGATAGGTATGTCCATGCAATTCCCGGCAAGGATGTCCTTTTGGCAATTGTGGAAGGGATTGCGCTGCTGAAAAAGAAAATGCCAGGCGTTCAGGCAAGCCAAGCCCTTCACAGGGCACTAACCATACATGAGAAAAACCTTGTGGAACAGGCAGCGACACACGTACACCGGCAAACCATGCAGGCCAGGGACGCAGCTTCTCCCGTATCCACGCTTCAATGGCTTCAGGAGATGTATCCTCCTTCAAAGAAGGGATATCACTCAGGCAGCAATGATCGAGCTGCCTGCGCACCGGTTCAAAAAGATGCTTCATATCAGCATAATCAATTACCCAACCGATGCTTGCATCTATTTCCCCTTCAGCAAAAAGATCAATGCGATAACTGTTGCCTGTATAGTTCGTATCTCCAGTATGAGACGGATCAATACGACGCGCTGCTTCAATATATATGGTTTTGACTATCTGCGCTTTCACTTGTTTACTCCCAATTCAATATTACTGCTGCATTCATTATACAAAAAAATCACCCTTTATTATTTTCACTGTTTGAAAATATATCACGGAATTGGGTGTAGATACCGCCGAAAGAACCATTACTCATAATCAAGATGACGTCTTCCGGCTCCATGCTCTGTACTATTGCTTCGACAAGAAGCGGCACCTCGTCATAGCCCTGTGCAGGTATGCCAGCCCTCTGTAATGTTGCAGTGAGCCTATCGATGTTCAACCGTTCGTTTTCGGGTATGGACTCTTTGCGATGAATTGGTCCCAGAAATACTTCGCCGGCACCCAGAAAAGCCTGTTCCAGTTCTTTTTGGAACTTTTTGGTTACGGTTGTATTTGAGCGCGGCTCAAAAACAGCCCGGATACGGCGATTAGGCCAACGCGAACGTGCTGCACGGATTGTTTCATAAATCGCCGTTGGATGATGGGCAAAATCATCCACAAAAATAGCGCCGTTATGTTCAAGAAATACTTCCATACGACGACGAATCCCCGGAAAATCCGCCACGGCGGCAGCAATAAGCTCAAAGGAGATACCCAATGTCGCCGCCACGGCAACTGCGGCAAGGGTATTCAACATATTATGCCGTCCAGCCATCGTTGGGCACACCTTACCCCAATGTACATCGCCATGCCATATATCGAGTATACCCTCCTGTTCCAATGGTATACCGCGCCAATCGGAATTTTCATTAAATCCATAGGTTTCCACATTGGAAAAGGTATGGGGCACAAGACTGGCGGCATGGTTGTCGGCACATAACAATAAAAGACCCGTATGGGGCATCTGTCGCAACATGCGCTGGAAAGCAATTTCAATCTCTTCGAGATCACGATAGATATCACCATGATCAAATTCTAAGGAAGTAACCACAGCGATTTCGGGCAAATAATGTAGGAACTTTGCGCGTTTATCAAAAAAAGCAGTATCATACTCATCCCCTTCGATTACAAAGGGTGCTTTCTCTTTTCCAAGTCGCGAAGAATGCTTAAAGCCTAATGCCTCACCGCCAATAAGATATCCCACGCCGGGAATTCCCCGGTCCAACACATGGGCAGTCAACGCCGTGGTTGTTGTTTTTCCATGGGTACCGGAAATAACCACCGGGCGGCGCTGACGAAGAACATGTTCTTTCAGCCACTCTGGAAGACTGATATAGCGCATGTGTTGCGACAGAGCAGTCTCCACTTCGGGATTACCACGGCTTAGTGCATTACCAATAAGCACAATGTCCGGATCCCAATTCAGATTCGCAGCATCATAGCCATAACTCACAGGTACACCCAGAGCCGCTACCATATTCGATGCAGGCGGATAGAGAGGAGTGTCACTGCCGCGTACCTCCCACCCCGCCTCAATGGCAATCCGCGCACCGGCAAGCATTGCCGTGCCGCCTATGCCTGAAATATGCATACTACTCATTACAAGTCCCTTGATTTTTT
>JAGLCZ010000553.1 GCA_023145975.1 Candidatus Hydrogenedentota bacterium
GGTCTGCCACCATGAAGGCTGCATAAAAGCCAACGCCGAATTGACCAATAAGTTCCGGAGAATCAGCTTTTTCCTTTTGGGCACGAAGCGCTTTCATAAATTCCTGTGCCCCTGATTTCGCGATGGTGCCAATAAATTCTTTCACCTCATCGCGGCTCATACCAATACCGTTATCCGATACGGTCAGGGTACGCTTTTCCGTATCCGCTGCAATCCAGATTTCTGCATCGGAGGAGGACGCGAGTTCCGGCTGTTTCAACGCCTCAAAACGGCGTTTATCCAGCGCATCCGAACTGTTCGAAATCAGCTCGCGCAAATAGATGTCTTTGTTTGAATACACAGAATGGATCATCAGGTCCAATACCTGCTTCGCTTCTGTCTTGAATTCAAAGGTTTCCGGGGATTTCGTCATGATCTGTTCTCCTTACTATAGAATTTGTTGTATACAGGAAATAAGCAGGACAGGCTGGTATCCCATCCTTCTCCTGCACGCTTTTTATAACGACACAAGGAACTTCAAAGGCTGCGACATTAACTCGCCGCGTATTGATCGATAGCTTCGCGCAAGGTACTGAAAATCCATGCGCGTTTCACGGCATCCGATTCGAGTAATGTCACACGAAATCCTGCATGTGTGCATTGGAATCCGGTGAGCGGTACCACCACGATCCCCGTGGCACCCATGAGATAGTAGACAAAACGTTTATCGGCACTGACATCGGCAACAAGCGCCTCTATACGTGTACGCACCCCGGGGTTCTCAATGGGCAATACCTGATCACTGTTCAGAATATTCTCTTTAAACATAACGGTTAAATAAAATGCGCCCCCGGGTTTATTAACAACTACTGCATCGCATCCTTCAAAGGCAGCCACTGCCTCATCCGCACGGTCGCTGAAAGTCTGTGCACGGGTTTCAAGATGGCCCGGATAGCGTTCATCACCGCATACAAGCGGAATGGACATTTGCGGCAGGGTGGTAGAACATACTTCGAGACGCTTCGCTGCTAACAGACTATCTACATAGGTATTAAAATTCTCGTCTTTGTCACGGTTCAATATCTCAATCCAACCGCAACGCGCCCCCGGCCACGGGTATTCTTTACTGATACCCCGCATGGCAAGGGCAGGCACATCCTGTATCCATTGGCTCATGTGTAAACGCGGAGAACCCGGATAGGTAATGTGCGCATAAATTTCATCTGCTACCATGAACAGATCGTGTTCCTGTGCAATGGCAACAATCTCATCAAGTATCTCACGGGGATAGACTGCCCCAGTGGGATTATCGGGACTAAGCAAAAGAATACCCGCTATGGAATCGTTGTATTCCACCTTCTTGCGAATATCCTCCACATTGGGCATCCATCCATTATGCGGATCAAGCTCGTAGGTAACATGGTCGTAGCCCGAATGGGCAGCCTCTGCCGACGAATGGGTGCTGTACGCAGGGGACGGACCCAATACCCGCGCTTCACGTTTTAGAAAACCATAGACCCGTGCCACAGCATCACCGATACCGTTAAAAAATATAATGTCCTCCGGCGTAATGGGAATACCGCCGGAACGACGGGTTACTACATCCGCCAAAAATGCACGTGTATCCGGTACTCCCGCAGTATCACAATAGCCATAGGACTGAGGCTGTTCCAGCAGTTCACGGAGAATATCGCGAATCCAGGGGACTATCACCTCGCCCTTTTCAATGGGATCCCCAATGTTTTCCCAGGTAACGGACTGACCCAGATCACGAATTTCACGGGCGACGCTGACTATCTCGCGAATTTCATATTTAAGATTCGCAGCGCCTTCATGTACTATGCTACGTCGCATAACGACCTGTTCTTTCTTATGTTA
>JAGLCZ010000554.1 GCA_023145975.1 Candidatus Hydrogenedentota bacterium
GAACATCGTACAAGGCGACTCGTCACCTACAGGTCGTTGTCCCAAAATCCTTCGGGCAATGTGATGTCAAAGGTCTGATACTTTCGCCTGGGTGCACGGAACAGCGTTAGGCGTAATGCTGCAATGCCGGCATCCCGGGCGCACTCCTTTAAATCAAGCTGCAGCTCGGCAGCAAACATGGGGCCGACAACTATGGGACCGTACAGATGAGCCGGGGTATCTTTATATTTCCAAAGTGTTTCCGGAAGTCGTGGGCGCGTGACATTCCCTTTTTTATCCAGAAATTCTAAAAGCAACCCAAAATGCGTTGCCGACTCAAGGGCTAAGTCTCCCCCGCTATAAGGTAGGTTTAACAGTATGGAATCATGTGTACTGTTGACACAAAGCACTTGTAGACACGCAGTGTCCACCGGTGTAACTTCAAGACTGATATCACCGCTATAAAACGTATAATATAAGCCTGAGACGGCTATAGCAGTACATACTAGGAATGCTATGAGTAACGCAATCCGGTCTGAACGGTCTGTTTTGCGATGAAACCCCTGTACTATTTTTTTGTATAAAGGAATAGCAGCCGGCTTGCTCTTGCTGTGTATTGTTTTTGGGGGGACAGCTTTGCCTTCAAGTTTCTCAAGGGTGGGCGCATATTTATAAAGAGCTAAGGTAGGCAGAGGAATTTTTTCCTGTCCCCGTAATATCCGCAAGAGCCGTTCAGACAGGTCTAGGGTTCCCTGTGCAGTTTCAATCTTTTTTGCCAATGCCCGCGCTTCATCATTGGCTTTTTTTGCTGCTTTTTTCCCTGCGCCCGCCGATGCCGCAATGGCAGCCCGCTGCTGCTGACAAATTTTGATGTGTTCTGCAGCACGGTCGTTCATTCCGATAACCTGCCGCATCAATTTATCCACAGCATCCCGGGCAAGGACTCCCTGTGCCCGGGCATATTCGCGGGAAGAGTGCGCAAACCCTTGCGGCAGCTCTTCTTTCGCACACTTCTTTTGGGCGGCAATACGTCCTGATCGGCGCAGCCAGCCTACTGCCAGGATTGCGCGTTGTTCCAGAAAAGTATCAGTCACGCTTTTCACTGTAATCTAATGCAGCACCTACAAAATCGCGAAATAACGGTTGGGGATGTAAGGGCTTACTTTTGAATTCCGGATGAAACTGTCCGGCACAGAACCAGGGGTGGTCTTCCAATTCCATAATTTCCACTAAGTCATGATCGCCTTTCGAGTGTGTACCGCTGACAATCATGCCTGCCTTAAGAAGCAGATCCAGATATTCATTGTTAAACTCGTAACGATGGCGGTGTCGTTCATAAATCATGTCGGTGCCGTACGCGGCATGGGCGCGGGTATTCGGCTGCAGGTCACAACGGTATTGACCCAGACGCATGGTACCGCCCATATCCTGAACCCCCCGTTGTTCGGAAAGAAGGGATATAACAGGCTGCGGGGTATCGGGAACAAACTCGGTGGAAGCGGCATCCTTGAGACCTGCTTTATGGCGTGCCAATTCAATTACGGCAATTTGCATACCGAGGCATATCCCAAAATAAGGCACTTTATTTTCGCGCGCATAACGTACCGCAGCAATTTTTCCTTCCCCGCCGCGTGCACCAAATCCCGGACCCACCAGAATCCCGTCAAACTCCTGCAATGCCTCTGAAACATCTTCCATTTTTTCAAGTTTTTCAGAGTCCACCCAGACCTGCTCTACCTTGCAGTCGTTGTGTATACCTGCGTGAACAAAGGCTTCGTTGATGCTCTTATAGGCATCGTCGTGATCTATATATTTACCTACGGCGGCAATACGTACGGTCTTTGTCGCGGCCTGCATACGATCTACCATGGCCGTCCATTCACTTACATCACTTTCCTGTGCCGATATACCCAGAATACGCAATGCAATATCGTCTAATCCCTGACGCTTAAAATTGAGGGGAATAGCGTATAGGGGCGATATATCTTCAGCGTTGATGATGGCATCATTGACAACGTTACAGAACAGTGCGATTTTCTGCCGTTGTTCTTTCGCCAGGCGCTGTTTTCCTGTGCGACATACAATGATATCAGGCTGTAAACCAATATCGCGCAGTGCGCGTACACTGTGTTGGGTGGGTTTCGTTTTCAACTCCCCTGCCGCCTCGATATAAGGAACGAGGGTTACATGAACGAAACAACAATTTTGAGGTCCCACATCAAGACGGAACTGGCGTAACGCTTCCAGAAAAGGTTGGCTTTCAATATCACCTACGGTTCCGCCAATTTCAATGATGGCGACATCCACAGGGTCTTCTTCGGCGGTAAGTGAACGTATCCGTGATTTGATTTCATCCGTGATATGCGGGATTACCTGTACCGTCTTACCCAAAAACTCGCCCCGCCGTTCTTTTTGGATAACGGTGTTATAAACAGCACCGGAAGTTGCATTACTTTTTTGGGAAAGTTTCGCCGAAGTGAATCGCTCGTAATGACCCAGGTCGAGATCGGTTTCGGCACCATCGTCGGTAACAAATACTTCACCGTGTTCATAGGGATTCATGGTTCCCGGATCAACGTTGATATACGGATCCATTTTCATCATGGCAATACGCAGTCCGCGTGATTCCAACAGCATGCCGAGACTGGCGGATACAATTCCTTTGCCTATTGATGAAACCACACCGCCGGTTGTAAATACATACTTGGTCATGAGTAGAGTTTCTCCCTGAATAGTGCCCTGGTTTGGCGGATTAATTTTACGATCCCAAAAACGTAAACCCTGCAGAATACAGGGAACATGGTTGTAGCAGCATTGAACAGCGGGAAATGACGGAACAGTGGGGGAACTATTGCTTCCTGCAACAGATCTTCGCAGGGATGTAAGGGTGATACTTGCCTTGAAGGCAGTACTGGCAGACTCATTTGGAAGCCAATGCGTTCACATTGTTTCCGTATAACCAACATCCAGATCCGCTCTTCAATAAACATACAATCTTCCCAGGTTCAGTGCTTAAAATTGCTTGAGGAGCAGGGGAAGGAGCCCGTCTCTCCAACGGGATTAAATATTATCATACCCCACAGTGTAGATGCAATTTCACGAAGTAAATCGTATAGACGGCGGATTCAAAGTTGGAACGCAACCCCCGATGAAAAAGAGGAGATCTCATAGAAGATTCCTGGGAAATTATTTGAGCCAAAAAGACAAAAAAATTTACAATGCCCCCCACATTGCGATACGGACGGTCAAACATGGAACTCAAAAACGGTCATAAAAACTGGGTATGTGCAAAGAAGTATGTAAACG
>JAGLCZ010000555.1 GCA_023145975.1 Candidatus Hydrogenedentota bacterium
GCGGGAATACCGGGATCCACGAACACACGGATTCACGGTCGTTTCTGCTCGTTCCAAAATTGAATTTTGGAACGCACTTTCTCTTGAAATTATATTTCTCTGTTCCCGGACCACCGGGCTCCACAAATACGCAGGATTCGCTTGGGAAATATGCGATCTGGAAGCCGTTGTGTATCTTCGTGGATTCCGGTGTTTTACGTGCCTCGTTCCTCATCCCCTAACCCGGAATGACGTGTGTGTGGGGAAAAGGCTCGTCTCTCATCCCCTAACCCGGAATGACGTGTGTGTGTGGAAAGGTTTGTCTTCCCCTCCCTATTATGGATTCTTTATGGCATGGGCGCGTACTGTGCATCCCTGCACCTGAAATCCCCCTGCCGTTAAAAAAACGAAAAAAATACTTTACTGACCCCTTACAAAGAAAGTATAATATACCTATTCCATTTCTTAGATATAGGTAAATCTTTTTTCTATTTCTTTTTCGTTACTTTTTTCACGATTGACTATGGCCATGCAGTGAACACAACAAAAACGGTGTGTATGGGATAAGGAGATCAAAGATATTATGAATACAGATGTATTGAAGCACTATGAAAATCTTGCGCAGAGGGCGACCGATCAGGTGGTCACAGAAGTTGCTGCAGCATCGGTGGTAATCCAGGTGGGTTCTGCTACCTGCGAAAATGCAGCCGGTGCCCGTGAGGTATGGCGGGAGTTTGAACGCAGCATTGAGGCATCGGGTCGTCACGATATTGTGCTGCACCGTGTTGGTTGTACCGGCCGCTGCAGCAGTGAGCCTATTGTAGGTGTACTGGAACAGGGCAAGATGCCGGTGAAATATCAGAAGGTGGATCGTGATACTGCCCATGAAATATTTACGCACCATGTATTGGGGGGAGTCACAGTAGAGAACAGGGTATTGGATGCGCAGGACCAACAGGCTGCGCGGCATATCATCCTGTGTGCGGCACGTAAATGTTCTGCTTCTGTAGACGGTGATACAGAACAGGTTTTTCGTGAGGAAATTACGGCGGCGTCCCTTACTTCTTCGCAGGTGATGATTTCAAAGGCGAGTGGGCTCGGCTTTTGCAGTAAGTCGCCGTCAAAAGATGCGGTATGCGTGATGGTGCGTCCGGAGAATGCCATATATTTTGTGACAACCCGTGCCGACATACAAAAAATAGTGCAGGAACATCTTGTCCACGGCAAGTTGGTGGAGAGCCTGCTTTCCCGGGACGAATTTGTTAACAAACGCTTTTTTGATTTGTATGGCGACATCGCATTTTTTAATCGGCAGAACCGGATTGCCTTGCGGAATGCCGGGGTTATCGATCCCGAAAGTCTGAATGAATATATGCGTTATAATGGATTTAAGGCGTTGGCAACTGTATTGGCGGACGGCGATCCTGATAAGGTAATCCACACCATAACGGAATCCAAACTTCGGGGACGCGGCGGCGGCGGTTATGCAACGGGATTGAAATGGGCGGCAGCGCGCAGGAATACCGAAAGTACCCGTTATATTATCTGTAATGCTGACGAGGGTGATCCCGGTGCGTTTATGGATCGGAGTATGCTGGAATCAGATCCTTTCAGTGTGATTGAAGGGATGATCATAGGCGGCTTTGCCATTGGTGCGACCCGCGGCTTCTTTTATGTACGTGCAGAATATCCGCTGGCGATACAGCGTATTGAGCATGCACTGGAAATGTGTCGT
>JAGLCZ010000556.1 GCA_023145975.1 Candidatus Hydrogenedentota bacterium
GATATGTTTCCCTGCTTTGGCAGCGGCACAGCCCATATCCGTATGGGTGCCGCTTTCGGTAACAATATTAATTACATCAATATCAGGGTCTTTAAGCATGGCATCATAATCACTGTATCCTTTTACTTTAAATGCCTTTACCTGCGCTGCAAGTCGCCCCGGATGTCGATCGCAAAGGGCAGCAAGTTCCGCGCCTCGTGCATTGTTAATGGCAGTACAGTGATGTTCGCCCATGCCTAGACCCACTACACCAAAGCGAATTTTCTTTTGCACCATCTGGATCATATCTCCTTTTTTCGCAGCATCTGTTATGGTAACCCATACATTTAATCCTAAAGTGTACCCCTCAAGATAAACTGCTTCAACTTTATGTTTTTTTCTATGCACCCCCTCTGTTATTCTTTGTTTATGGATGTCCTATTTCCAAAATCTCTTTGTTGGTCAGGAAGGAAAAGATATGGCTGCTCTGGTATTGTCTCTCTTGCTGGTTCTTGCACAACCCCATTCCCCGTTGTTGACACGAGAGCCCGGGCAGGGCGGGGTCTATGTTATTGCTCATCGTGGTGTACATGAAGGTATTCCCGAGAATACTTTGGCAGCCTACCGGCGTGCCATCGAATTGGGCGCAGATTTTGTGGAGATTGATCTGCGCGAAACAAAAGACGGGCACCTGGTCAGTATTCACAACGCTACTGTGGATGCCTACACGAAAGATGCCGAAGGGCCGGTGAAAAGTTTTACCCTGGCAGAACTGAAAGCCCTGGATATCGGCAGTCGCATAGGAGAGGAATGGGCAGAGGAACGGGTTCCTTCTTTTGAGGAGATACTGCAACTCTGCAAAGGAAAAATTGGTATCTATCTTGACCTTAAACAAGGGGATGTAGAAGAAATCCTGACTTTGATACGTCACTATAAAATGGAAAAGGATGTTATATGGTATGCAGGAGCACGCCCTCTCCGGCAGCTGCGTAAACAATGTCCCCAGTGTCTTCCCATGCCTGAAATTGGTGCAGGGGAAAATTTACCGCGTATACTCGGAATGTACACACCGGAAGTGGCTGCCTCTACCTGGAAATACGTATCAGAACAGCTGGTAAAATCATGTCATGCAGCAGATATTTTGCTGATTGTCGATGATGACGGTCCGGACACCTGGGAGGATATGCTGGCCTGGGGAGTCGATGGCATTCAGACCGATCATGCTGCATTGTTGATTGAACGACTAAAGCGGTTCAAAGGCAGTTCCGCAACCGACAACTACAGGCAGCGCCAGAAAGAGAAGCGATAAACGACGAAAAATAAACATATCCCGAAAGGGATGATTTTTAATCTGGAATCTCTTCTGTCCGGGATAGGAATACCCCTTGACCTGATAGGGGGGAGTGCAGAAAGTTACCTGCCAAGATATTGTGAATTGCTTTATATCATGCGCTATAACTTAAAATGCTCTAGGCAAACTGTTCCTCATAAAAATCCCAACAGGATTTCATATCACAGCCAACGGTTTGCAAAGATT
>JAGLCZ010000557.1 GCA_023145975.1 Candidatus Hydrogenedentota bacterium
AGATGTGGCAGAATTATCCTGAAATCCCATGGGATTACCCCGAGTGTTCCGAGCTTGTGAACAAGGCGCAACTGTAGTCTTTAAAGCAATAAGATAGGCTCTATTCTTAATATATTTGTTTTCAATATTTTTTTGATTGATAGTATGTCGGGCGTATTATGAGGATATCCTTGAGCTTGTTGTGTAGGAAAATAACCATAAACCAGGGGTAGAGAGGATAGAGTTGCTGTGTCTCAAATTATGTTTTCATGTTTCCTAATAGTAATGGCGCAAGCCGTTACCGATTCACCACGTCCTGTTGTAGGTGCAATTCGTTGGGATGGCTGGCATGGCGAGGAGTCTAGCGTTGGGCTGATGGTCGAAAAAACATTGTCACCCAAGCATTGGCATCATCGCCTTCCTTTTTTTGGGCGTGTGGTGGGGGAGAATGCAGTGGAGGCACGGGGAAATACCCAGGAAATTATGGACAAGGAAATAGAATATGCCAGTGCTGCTGGATTGGATTATTGGGCATTTGTTACTTATCCCGAAAAAAATGCGTTAAGCCTTGGTTTGAAGCAGTATTTATCGAGTGAAAAAAAAGAGTTGATTCGCTTCTGTCTGAATCTGCAGGGAGGCTGGGAGTCTACGGGAGGGGCGGAGGCATGGCATGAAAAAGTAAAACGGTACGTGAAGTATTTTCAGGACCCTATGTACCAGACCGTGCTGAAAGGACGTCCCCTTGTGTTTCTTTATAGTGTGGAAGGACTTGTGGGTGAAGGGCTGTTTGAGACTTGGGAAGATGCACATACCGCTTTTGATCAGTTGCGTGAGGCAACGTTGGCAGTAGGTATTCCAACACCCTACATTGTGGCGCAGGGCTGGTATCCACCCACGCTGAAGGAACAGGCCGAAAAACTCGGAATAGATGCCATTGGCGCTTATGCTTCGAATACAGGACAGGAAGCGGGTTCCTACAAAGCACTTGCCGATCATACTGAACACTGGTGGGATGCATTCAAAGAAACAGGGGTTTCGGTTGTTCCTCTTGTAACAGCGGGTTGGGATATGCGGCCTCGGGTGGAAACACCTACCCCCTGGGTGAAAGGCGGTGATATTAAGCAATATCATGAGGCACCAACTCCTGATGAATTGGCAGCACATCTTCAACAGGCGCTGATATGGTGCCGTACCAATTCTGCAGCAGCACAGGCACAAACAGTGCTTATCTATGCGTGGAACGAGTTTGATGAAGGCGGCTGGTTGTGTCCCACAATTGATGAAGGAACAGCACGTTTGGATGCTGTTCGCAAGGTGCTGACACCCTAATTTATACCTTCAAGGATATGACGTGTCGCATACGATTATTTGTTTATAAACTCGTAGATGCAGGCTTCTGCACCATTGAGCTTATCGAGAATAGTTGCAGTTCCCTGATCAAAACGCATAATTTCCAAACGTTTCTCGCACGCTATTTTATACACAATCCCCCTTGTAGGCAGGCTGTGTTCCGTGCTGTTTAATTGCAGTTTTATTTCCAGAGTAGCATCGCTTATATTCACTATAGGAACAGCAATATTATTCTTGGAATCTTGCCAGATGGATGTCACTATGCAAGGTACAGACTTTGTATATTCCTGAACGGCATCTTGTTGCCCTGCATAAATAGAAAGACGTGACATGGCAATCTCCATCATTGGTATTTCCATATCCGGAAAACCCAGGAATGTACCATGCAGCAAATAGGGTAATGTATGGTTGCGAAGTAATGCCAGCTGTTTCAGGTATTTTAATTCTTCTATGCGCTCAGTTAGTTGTTCTATCGTGAAATTTGCCAGGCAGGGCTGCTGGCCCCACACAAAAGAACGAGCTTGTTCCATCCGGAATTGATACCGAAACTTTTCATCGAGTAATTGTAAGGGGATTTCAGGTGCAAATTCCTTTGGCCATAAACTGTCGTAAGGCGGGCGGGTCAGTGAGGCATAGTTTCCGTACTGTATGGTATAGCCGTGATATACCGCGTTGAAGAAGGGGATGGGTTCCCACTTCCCGGGAGCGGCATATCGCTCCATACTTACCTGTAGACTTAACATCAAATCCAGATGGGGAATCCATGCCTCGCCGGTTCCTTCCCCTGCGAGTACAATGTCTGGACAGCGTGTGCGTATATCCGACTCGAGAGATTGAAAACCTTTCATCCAGTAGTCGCCGCCACCCGGGGCATGCTCGTGTTTCGTATCATGGCAGACAAGACTGGAGCAAGCCTGATCCATATAGATACCATTTACATTCAAGGAAGTGAATGCTTTTTCAGCCAGTGCTGCATAGGTATTACGCCAGAATGAAGTGCCCATACACATGGATGCGCAAGGTGTTTTTGTAAACGTGTTATATATTTCCGGTCGTATAGTTCCATCCTTTTTTTTGACGGCATACTGTTCTGCATTTTTGCTAGTCCAGCTATCGGTAGTCATACTCCACAAACGTTGATTCATGTACACAATGGCGTGAATGCCTTCAGACTGGGCTGTGCATAGTGCATCTCGAAATGGCTTTGTGCCTTCACGTGGTGGTAAGTATTCAGGAAAACCAGCATCATAGGAGCAGCCGTGCCACCAATGCCAGAAAACACTTACAGGTAATTCCATATATGACTGCATCTGCAGGGCGGGGGGGAGCACACCGCTGGAATGATCACGATTCCAAACCCAGAAACCGGTATTTTCCACCCAATCGGGAGTTTTATGATTCTTGAGGCGGCTGTTATGAGCCCAGTGTCGCTCTAAGGCCCAGTGCCGATATATCTTTGCAACAGTGACCCAGTCACCTTCAAACAAGCCTATACTTACTTCATAGGGGAGTGTGTAGCTTCCTTTTTTTATTTCAGTTATGTTGGGAAAATGGCAGACCTCCATGCCGATGTTATCGTGGGCGTCATCGAAAACAGCGAAGCTCTTGGTCCTTGCATGGACGTCATCGGTAGACAGGTATAGACCTGGACCGCCATTGCTGTATAACGTGATGCACTGCATTGAGAGGTGCCCCGGATAGCTCCAGCTGCGACGGTGCTTTTTCGAGAGTAGTGCGCGTATCTGTGTTGTCTTTTCCCCTATCCAATAGGGAACGGCAAGAACTTCTGATTCTTGAGGGGTAATGGCGGGGAGGCGTGGAAAGTGAATGACAGGGGGAGAAGTATCATTAAGATTTTTGATCTCGATTCCCCAGCGAGTCGCGGCTTCAGCAGCAGTAATGGAGATATGTACTGATAGGTCTGGACATTGTGATATTCCAAAACCTTTCCACGTCAAGCATAGTGTTTGGGGATCGCTTTCCTGTTGCTGCCAGGAAAAGGTACTTGCATTTTCTGCCGCGATTTGTTTCCCAATTGGTTCTGAAAAATCTAGTATCCAAAGTGTCCCTATTGATTGTGACATAATGTGATTATGGGAACACCTTTTGTCAAAGAGCGATTCTATATTGCCGTGAACACTATCCAGCTGCAAGGATAGTTTCGGTGTGTCAATGCGTATGCCCCGGGCGGGGATGTTGACGGACAGGAGAAGTAACAGAAAAAAACAGATATGGGTTATGGGGGAAGAGAGGGATTTCTGCTTGTACATTATATTGTTCACCTTATAGGGTTCAAAATACCGCCGGACATACTATAATTTATTGTCTACTTATTCAATGGAATCTATCGAGCCAATAACTTTATGCAAAAACTACCCCTGTAATAAGGGTGTTTTCATAAAGATGGTACGTGTATACTATACCAAAATAAGACGTTACATAACGCTTCTCTTCCCGCTAAAAATAATTGCAGCAACTGCTTGACTTCACTCGTTTTTATTTGTTATACTCCGCTTCTGTTATACGTAGTCCTTGTTCCCGTGTGTGTGAAAAAGTATGCGTAGCACACGGGCTTACCTGAGAGTTAACCATTTTACCCTGTGTTTTTGGGAGATTATGTTTTGCCGACGATTAATCAACTTGTACGTAACTGCCGCAAAAAGGTAGTAAAGAAAACGAAGTCGCCCGCGCTGAAAGGATGTCCGCAAGCATCGGGCACCTGCACACGCGTTTCGACGATGACGCCGAAAAAACCGAACTCAGCATTACGTAAAGTTGCTCGTGTACGCTTGAAGAATGGTATGGAAGTATCCGTATATATTCCAGGCATCGGACATAACCTGCAGGAACATAGTCAGGTGATGATTCGGGGCGGACGTGTAAAAGATTTGCC
>JAGLCZ010000558.1 GCA_023145975.1 Candidatus Hydrogenedentota bacterium
TGGTTCTGAACGAGATTATCTTACTGTTTCCAAAGTCGCTGAAGAACCGTTGCTTTACCTTTCTGATCAGGACTTTGCTAAAACCATCAGCAAATTACGTCGGCAGATGGAAGAGGCTGCTGGTAAAATGGATTTCGAAGACGCTGTCATCTATCGGGATCGGTTACTGGATTTAGAACGTAGGAAAATTGAGTTGGGGCTCTGAATATAACAGTCGATAAAACAGTTTTACTACTGCCGGTGATTCCCCCTGCCCAATGACGGATTTTTGTTCCTGTTGCTTTCGGTTTGGAACTGCGGCGGTTCATACTGTAGAATTTATGCCAAATGTATAGTTATACGGAGAAGTAAGCGTGTTTGCTCCCAATAGATTATTGACAACAAAAGAACAGTGGTTGCTCATAGGTTTCACTGTTGCCATCATAACTGGATGTGCTACATTGTTTCTCTATGAGGGAAGTATGGGAAATGCCGGTGCGAAAGAGCATGTCAGTGAAACCACTGTAATATCCACCAAGGCGCAGGTGCCTCAGACGCAGACGGAAAACCCGCCTGTTACAGCAACTGTGTCGCGATCACCAGAGGAGAAGAAGGAAGGCATTGGGGCAGCTGCTGCGTCACCTGCAGTGCCTCAACTGATTGGCGTTGCTGTCATGGGTGCTGTAAATCGTCCCTGGCTTATATATGCTGAATAAGGGGACACGTATAGTCGATTTAATTGCACGTGCGGGTGGGGCAACGAAAACGGCTGATTTATCCGATATTTTGCTGACCGCGCCATTGGTGGATGAAACCACCCTGAGTATCCCGGAGGAGTCTGTGGTAACCATGAAGGAGACGCAGCTTGTTGTTAAAAGACGAAAGGTGGCTTCAGCGGTGAATCCCCTCTGCTATTGTCGATCCAGAGTATCGGCACCTTCCTATACCTTCCCCGTCTACGGAACAGGCGGGGACGCCGCCGGCTGTCCGTCCTCCGGCAAATGTATCAGTATCACTTCCCGGTGTTCCCCTGAATATTAATCAGGCAAGTTCAGAACAGCTGCAGAAGCTGCCGGGCATTGGCCCTGCATTTGCAGCGCGTATAATTAACGAGCGTTCCCGTCAGCCTTTCATGTCTGTTGAGGAACTTAAACGAGTGTCCGGTATTGGCGATAAACGTTTGGAGACGGTTCGCCCCTTTATTACCGCTCCCTGAACCTCAAAATTATTTTGGGTTTGTGATTTGGCAGGTGCCTCCTATACACTTGATCCCGTGATAGAAGTTCGTACTACAGATACAGCACAGGAGAATATGATGACTTTACTTCCCCATTTGAAAAATACACCGGAGACGGAGCCTGATTGGTTTGAAGCATTGGCTGCACTTGCTCGTTATCTGCGTTCTCCAGAGGGGTGTCCCTGGGATCGTGAGCGTACCGCCTTGGAATTCGCCGCATTTGTCGGAGAAGAGGTGGAAGAATTAAAGGAAGCGCTTATTTCAGGCGATAATCGTCATTCGGAGGAAGAATATGGGGATTGTTTTTTTACATTACTGGCGTGTATGGCCGCTGCTGAGGCGGAAGGACGTTTTACCCTGAAAGAAGCGTTGACCCGTGCCCATGAAAAGCTAGTGCGCCGTCATGATCATGTATTTCGCACTGATAAAGCAGTTACTCCGGAGGAAGCAGTGGCGTCCTGGGAAAGAATAAAGGAACAAGAGCGGGCAGAACGAAAGCAGGAGAAAGATAATGGTTGATTTTACACTGGCAGATAAGGTCGCATTAATCACAGGGGGCAGCCGCGGTATTGGATCTGCCATAGGGGAGGATTTTGCAGCAGCGGGAGCAACTGTGATTTTGGCATCCCGAAAGCAGGACGATCTTGATGCGGCAGCTAACACGATAAACGAGTCTGGTGGTAATGCGGTTGGAATTGCTTGTCATGTAGGGCGTAGTGATGAGGTGGAAAAACTTTTTGCGCGTATCAAATCCGAGTATGGTCAGTTGGATGTATTGGTGAATAATGCTGCTACAAATCCCTATTTTGGACCGTTTATCTATGCGCCCGAATCCATGTATGACAAGACTTTCGAGATTAATGTGAAGGGCTATTTTTTAGTGGCACAGCAAGCCGCACAGATGATGGTGGAGCAGGATGATGGCGGTTCCATTATCAATATTGCTTCGATTGAAGGGCTTTCCCCGTCACCCATGATGGGAATTTATTCTATGACCAAGGCATCCGTGATTATGATGACGAAAGTGATGGCAAAGGAACTGGCAGGTGCGAAGGTACGGTGTAATTGTATTTGTCCCGGATTGACAGAAACAAAGTTTGCCAAGGTACTCATAGATACCCCTGAAATATATAAGCATTACGTGGATAGTGCGCCTATGGGCAGACATGCGCAGCCGGAAGAAATTGT
>JAGLCZ010000559.1 GCA_023145975.1 Candidatus Hydrogenedentota bacterium
AGAATACGAGGCGGATACGGCAGCATGGGACATTAGCGGGTTCAAACGTTTCTTTGTACCGAAAGGGCATACCGCCTTTGCCGAAGCAGAACCGGGCAGTATGGGCGATCCCTCTACTGCCGATTATAACTATCTTGCCCATGATCATCTGGGTACGGGACGGTTCACCTATAACCAGGCAAAAGAGCAGATCGGCAGCGTGGAACACGATCCCTATGGCGGGCGTATCACTCTGACGGGCTATGTGCCTTACCATGAGTTTACCGGTAAACCCTACGATGCTGAAATAGACGCCTATTATTTCCCGTTCCGCTACTACAATCCTTTCATAGCCCGTTGGGGCACCCCCGATCCTGCCGGGCTGATCGATGGCCCCAATGTATATGGGTATGTAAAAGGAAATCCGGTGAACAATTATGATCCTTTGGGGTTATTGGGTTTTGATTCATGGCTAGGAATTATGTTCCGAACGTATGACCTTGTTACAGCGGATCCCACAGAATTGGATAAGTGCATACAAGATTATACAAAAAAAATAAAGCATACTATATGCAACAGCGATGGGGAAGAAATAGTATTTTATACAAGGGAGCTTAGGAATGGAACAATAAGCTGTGATGGAGTATGCAGTTGTTTCAGGGAACAGGGTGTTTTTGACGACATTCAATATGCGGCTTGTGTGAGTGCTTGCTCAGTGTTCGGAATACTTTATGAGTAACTGCAATAAACGATTGCAACCACATATTTATAAGTTATTATACAATAGTTTTGATTTAAGCATAAACGCTTTCGAAAGGGAAATCCATGATTGCTTTCTTTAGAAGTATTTTTATATTTATTATTGTGTGTTATTCGGCGCAGAGTGAGTCGGCTAAAACCTTTACACTTGAACAGTATAATTTTTTACGTGAGATAAGCTGCCCTCAAGAGTTAGGAGAAAGGGCGTGTAATGGTACAGGGCTTTCATCTAAAGATAAAGATTCCTTGTCCCATTTGTACGGCATATACAATGCCAAAAAGATTGCCATATGCAACAATATGGATATGAGTGAATTTGAAGACAATTTGCAGTTTCAAAATATTTTCGAAGTACTTTTTTCTCAGTTAATATATGAACGTATTAGCTTGCGTATACCGGATATGAACGAGTCTGTTGTATGTATATTACGCCATTTGGATTTTTTATTTGATAGAGAAGAGGTGCGTTGGGATCTTACATATACTCGTTTTCAGGAGTTTTTTTTTGATATTATCTACAGCTTTGATATTTTACATTATACAGACAGGGATGTATCACACGCTCTATTTATGTATTTGCAAAAGCAAAATAGTTCAACGCGAATTATTGAAGGCAGAATAGGTCGCCATTTGGATTATGTAAAATCTGAAGTGAATTCAGGAAACACCAGTTTATGGGGGCAGCTGGTAGGATTCTTTTTCAAACCATCGTTTCAATTGCGAAAAGAGGCCGCTGATTTTGAGATGTTTTGTGAAAAAACTATAACCCAGTTAGGTAAAGGAAAAGGCTATGATACCTATGTACCTTATTCGGCAGCAAGCGAGAAAGTAGATATTGCTTTGTTAACAATGGACATCACGATATTAAAGTATTATAGACTGAGAAATAAGGGGTTTGTTTTATTGTGGGCATTAGCTGTATACGAATATTATGATCAGAATGGACGTTTCCCTTCATCTCTTGCTGATATTAATTTTGTAGATTTATTTGGTTCTAACCTTATTAAAGAGATTACTCAAAAATCATATAATACAGGCTTACCGATTGAATACGTCAAAACAGATAATGGTTTTGTTGTTCGAGGTGGTCCTGAATATACATTATCAGTTGAGCGTGAACGGAAAATAAAAGGTGAAACTATTTATTTTGGATGTGTGGATTGGTGATAGATACAGAGGGAAAATTTTCGACTCGTTCCCACGCTGTGCGTGGGGATGCATATCGGATAAGGTGGTATCGTTGTTTGCAGCTCTGTAAGGGCGTTTGATAATAGTCCGTCATTTTAGTGGCGGAAAAGAGTATTTTTTCGTCCCTACGGAATTTATATGAGTGTGGTAGCGGTCTGGCGCCCCCTGTTGTTCCAATCGATACAAAATTACAAGCGGGCGGACACATAGATCCGCCCCTACAAAATACAACAGCACCCGTCATTCCAGTTTTTATGAGACGAGGGGCGAGTCGCATAAAATAGGAGTACAGATTAACGAATCCTGCCTGTAATTTGGAGTACATTTTTCGTGAGTCAACTTGTGGACTTGACATCGCAGTAGCTCATATTGCCATACTATACGAAACGAACTATTGTTGTTGTGCAGGATAAACTTAT
>JAGLCZ010000056.1 GCA_023145975.1 Candidatus Hydrogenedentota bacterium
TCCGACGTCATCACTCCCGTGTCCGGCGTCATCCCGCTCGGGGGGATCGGGAACGGGGGCGTGTCCCCTTTCGACCTTGAAGAACAGTCGCTGCACCGTTGGATAAAACAAGGGCAAACCCTGTAAAATAGGGGGAGTGTTATTCTGATTTATCTTCGAACTACGATGTGGGCAACCAGGGAGTTACTTGATTTAATGATAGCCAACGGAAATTTTCATAAACCGGAGCGGAAAATAAGTACGGGGTTATTTTGCCTCGCAGTGGCAACCAGCGCAATCGCTTCTGCCAACTATATCCATGTGGGGGGACCCTATGCGGAGGATCCCCTGCAAACGCATATCTACCGCTTAGCCAATGGTCTGGAAGTGTATCTTTCTGTAAATCGGGATACGCCCCGTTTTTATGCGGAGATTGCAGTACGTGCAGGCAGTAAAAATGATCCGCCGGAAACTACGGGGATGGCGCACTACATGGAGCATCTGCTTTTCAAAGGCTCAGAACGGCTGGGTACGCTGGATTATGAAAAGGAAAAGGTTCACCTTGATCGTATCACGGCGTTGTATGAGCAGCACTTTGCGGAAAGCGATTCCGAAAAACGCCGTTCGCTTTACGAAGAGATAACCCGTGAATCTACCCTTGCTGCGGGGTATGCGATTCCCAATGAATTTGATCGGGTCTATCGCGCTATGGGCGGGCGTAATATGAATGCCCATACGTGGCATGAAGAAGTGGTGTACAAAATAGATTTGCCCATAAACTGTCTGGAGCAGTGGGCCGTTCTTGAGTCGGACCGCTTTGCCCGCCCTGTGTTTCGTCTTTTTCAGACGGAACTGGAAACGGTATATGAGGAGATGAACCGGGCACTGGATAACAAAAGCCGTATTATCCAGAATGCGGTTAATGCCGCTCTCTTCAAAAAACATCCTTATGGGCAGCAGCCGACTTTGGGTCATGTGGCGCATCTGAAAAAACCGTCTATCAAAAGGTTACTTGATTTTTACAGTACCTGGTATAAAGCCAATAACATGGCGCTGTTTATCTCGGGCGATATTGATATTAAAGAGACCATGGAGGTTATTAACACTTATTTTTCCGTGTGGGAGTCCGGCGAACTGCCAGATCAGCCCGTGTGGGAGGAGGAAGCACTGAAGGGACGTGAAGAGGTACGGGTATCTTACGAGGCAGAAGAATTTGTGCTTCTCGCCTTTCGTACCGTGCCGCTGACGCATCCGGATGCCGAGGCATTGATGATGGTAGACATGATCCTTTCCAATTCGGTGGCAGGGTTGATCGATCTTAATATGAACCAAAAACAGCGTGCCCGTGAGGCGGGTTCCTTTCCGCTGATGCTCAATGATTATGGCACCCAATATCTGTATGGGATTCCCAAAGACGGGCAGTCTATGGAAGAGGTGGAAGCCTTATTACTCGAACAACTGGCATTGGTTCGTGCGGGAAAATTTGAGGACTGGCTGATTCCTGCCATCATCAAAGACTACAAAAAACGGGAGAAGACGGGGCTTGAATCGGATTCGGATCGGGTGAGCATGATGCGTCGTGCATGGATAGGTCTTAATCCCTGGGAGCACGCTTATCGCGTCATAGAGCGGATGAGCAAGATTAGCCGTGAAGATGTAATACGGGTTGCCAACACCTACTTTGGCGACAACTACGTGGCAGGGTTTCGGGAGG
>JAGLCZ010000560.1 GCA_023145975.1 Candidatus Hydrogenedentota bacterium
GGGAATTCAATTTTGGAACGAGCTAATTCCATAGCCAGCAAACTGCGAATAGTATGCGTTTAATGGGTGGCTGTCCCTAATTTCTCCCGGACTTCTATAATTACCAATTTGTATCAGGCGTTCCCTCAGGTGTTTTACGCTGCTCCTTCGCCCACCCCTTCACATAATAAGCAGGATATCCCTGGTCATTTACAGTGGCAGTAATCGCAATCCGTTTTCCGATAATATCCAACTTCTTAACCTCGAACTCTTCGCGGAATCGCTGATGCAGAATGCGCTTTTGGTGCTATTAAGAGTAAAAATCATTCTTGCTATAGCAAGTTGCGACAAGCGTTCTACAGCCAAGTTTTCAAATCTATTGTTTAGCTTTCAACTACCCGTTGTTGTTGGGCAAAAGCACTTGTATCCCATCCGAATTTCTCAGGAAAGTGTTGTAACAACAGCCCCTTGCTATTTTTATTCCTGTCCCGATCATTTGAGCAATAAGGTCGTCTCTTTTTTTTACCGGGGTTGCGTTTCAACTTTGAATCCGCCCATCATACTGACATAAACTAAAAATTGCAGATCTACAACAAGGATGAGTATCATAGAGTACTGTAATCATTTTTATCCTTACCCTAAAGCTTTGGAGAATATAATATGACCGGAAGAGAGCGTGTTCTGGCAGCATTACGTTTTGAAAAAACGGACCGTGTACCCCTGGATTTGGGCGGCATGCCGTCCACCGGCATCAGTTGTTTTGCCTACCCAAAACTGGTTGAGGCGTTGGGACTGCCGCCGCGGCGTCCCCGTGTATATGATACAGGGCAAATGCTGGCACTACCGGAAACGGATGTACTGGATGCGCTTCAATGCGATGTGGTTACGTTACAAACTAATCTTACCAACGCATTCCCGCAACCCGACTTGTGGCATCCCTACGATTTTGCCGGACGCCTGGATGCAGCCGTACTGGATCCGAAGATGTTTGAAGCACAACCGGACGGTACAATTATCCAACCCCGCTCCGGCGCGAAAATGCCGCCCACTGCCCACGTTTTTGAAACGGAACATGCAGGGCAGCACCTCCTTCTTACAGGCGATCTACCCAAACCCAATCTCAACGAAGTACGTGAACATCTCAACGCATCGCTACTGACCAAAGAACAGGTAAGCAGCATTGTTTCACTGGCGCAACAGGCGCGGGAAGCAACAGACCGCGCTATTCTGTTCAATGGGATACAGGCGGGTATCAGTATTAGCGCCTATGACGGTTTGGCAGTGTTTCCCATGCTGTGTCTAACCGAACCTGAGTTTGTGGCGGAACTGCATGAAATTACTATTGCCCATACCCTCACCCAACTGGAACGGCTGCTCCCTGCACTGGGCCCCTGCATTGACGTATACATGTGCAGCTCCGACGACTGGGGCACACAAAATTCCACCATTGCAGCCCCGCAAATATATCACGATCTGTTCAGGCCGTATTACCGACGGATGAACGATGCCATACACCAACTTGCACCGGAAGTAAAAACATTCCTCCATTCCTGTGGTGCCATATATGATATTCTCGATGACGTTATTGAAAGCGGTTTCGATGCCCTGAATCCTGTGCAATGGTCAGCAGGGGAACGGCATTGGAGCGAATGGAAAGACAAAGCACGGAACCGTATTGCCCTCTGGGGCGGCGCAGTAAACACCCAGGAAACCTTACCGCTCGGATCTATTGAAGATGTGGAACAGGAAGTAGCCGAAGTGGTCCCCTGCTTGCATCAGGACAGTGGCTACATCTGCTGTGCCATCCACAACATCCTTGCTGAAATTGATCCAAAAAAGGTGATCGCCATGTACCAAACCGCGGCGGGAAAAACTGAAAATACTATTTTATCGTAGTCAACCGAAAATCCCGGATTGTTTTTCCCGATACCGGGTACGGTATCATATAGTAAATTTCACACCGAATAGTGCAGCACAAGTAATCGTGCGCCCATAAATTTAACCCTAAGGAATAATGATAATGGATACAACCCTGTGTAAAGACGTCTACTGGGTAGGTGCCGTAGATTGGACTGTCCGCGATTTTCACGGCTACAATACAGATCAGGGTTCCACCTATAATGCATATCTTATTAAAGATGAACAGCCCGCCTTAATCGATGTAGTAAAAGCACCTTTCAGCGATGTACTACTAGCCCATATTGCAGAACAGCTTGATCTTGAGCAGGTGCGTTGGGTGATATGCAATCACGCGGAACCCGATCACAGCAGCGCACTCCCGGCCGTTATGGCGGCACTACCCAACGCCGTACTGGTGTGTACAGAAAAGTGCCGGCGCATCCTTGCCACCTATTACGCCATGCAGGATTGGAAAGTACAGATCCTCAAACCGGGCGACACCTTGACCCTGGGTACACGCACCCTTGAATTTATCCAGACTCCCCTGGCGCACTGGCCGGAATCCATGTTTACCTGGTCGCCAACAGACAAGGTATTATTTTCCATGGACGCCTTCGGACAACACTACGC
>JAGLCZ010000561.1 GCA_023145975.1 Candidatus Hydrogenedentota bacterium
GGAAGCGATGCACCTGGACGAATAAGTTGTCCAAGCTCTGGATCATAGGCGTGAATTGCACCTTTTAACTCTTCGATTCGCTCTTTAACGCGTTCATTTTCCCTAGATGCCGCCGGCACCATAGACGCAAATATTAAGATTAAGGCTACCACAGATCCAGCCCAATACTTAATCTGTTCCTTCTGACGTGCCGCTTCCAATATTCGAGGCGGGATCAAATCTACATCAATGGTAACGGTATCGCAAGAACGCAACGCCATCCCCAATACATCAGCAACCTGCTCTGGATGTTCTTTTATTGATTGAGCATCCTGCGCTATCGGAATATTAGTAAGTGTTTGCGCAATGCGCACATCCATATCGAGTCTTTTAGAAAGATAAGGTGCCAAATTTTTCAGACACGCACCACCTCCGGTAAGTAACACCCGATCCACCTGACCGCCTCCCGGCTGCGATCTAAAGTAAGAGAAAGAGCGCTGAATTTCACCTGCCAGACGTTCCAGCAAACGACCCACAACTTCACCGCCAGTACCGTCGCGTTTGGGATCCCCAGTCGGTGCAAAGGCACGCTCTCGTTTAATACGCTCTGCTGAAGCAAAGTCCATATTAAATGCTTCGGCAAAAGCACGCGTTATATCATTACCACCCACGTTCAAGGGTCTGGTAAAGCGAAATTGGTTACCGCGTTCAATAACAATATCTGTTGTACTAGCACCCATATTGATAAGCGCCACACATTCGCCTTGTTCACCAAATCCTCGTTGATGTCTGACCCAATTATAAGAAGCCAACGGCAAAACATCAACTGCGGAAACATCGCATTTAAGAGGGATAAGGGGCTCGATATGTTTTTCGACGACATCGACCTTAATGGCAGCCATCATCACATCGTACCCACCCTGTTCCGTACGACTGAGGATTTGATAATCCATTGCAATCTGGTCTAAACCAAAGGGAATCTGCTGCTGGATTTCATAACGGACTATCTGATCCACCTTGTACTCGGGCACAGGTGGTAAGGTCCTGCACCGGGTAAAGACAGACTGACCCGGAACACCGAGAACAACCTTTCCCTTTTTGACCTTGACTGCCTTTAGCGCATCCTGCAGTGCTGACACACGTAACTCTTTACGTTGTGCCTCGTCAATCGATGGATCAGAATCGTACTCGCGCTGAGCGAACCTAGTTATTTCATAGCCCGTTTTCGTCTTACTCAGTTCACAAACGCGCACAGCGCTGGAACCGATATCTACTACCAGACGTTTTTTCAGGCCCGACCACAACTTGGTCATATCCGCACCTTATCTATAATTATGCAACACTGCCTGCACAAACCCTTCATGCAACCATGTGCGTACTAACCTCTCACGCAATCTGCTTCCACATTCTCTTCCCAGTAAACTATTGACAAGTATTGTAGTACACATCCCTACGAATGTCAAATTAATTTCCATCAAATTATTTACAGTGAAAAGAAATACTCCAAATCTTCCCGTTACACCGAATGTATTGCCAACACAACCACTGGCATATCCACTTCATAAATACCATACATATTGATTAATTCTACAGATACTATCGGTATTCACACTGCCATTCTATAGTGTTAGAACTCGCAGATGCAAGAAATTTTGTCAAGAATTTTCCTTCAGATTATTCCAAGTACTGCATTTCACTCTCTAATCAAAAAAATATTCTATTATTTCCAGTATCAACATAGGGCATTTATGCAGTAATGAGGCCACTGAAATTCGTGTACAGATTTATAAAACCTATCGATTAATGATGTTTTTTCAGCATTGCAATAACTAAATACTATTTCATCCCCCAAGTACCAACAGATAGTAGCACTTGTTATTTACAAATAAATCGGTGTACTATGCTGTTTCATATTTTTAAAGAATAAAAACTTATTGTTGTAAAAACTTTAACATACCAGGAGCCCATACTATGCCATTACTGTTTTTCCTTTCGATATTAAGCGGACTATTGGGGCAGTCGAAAACCGTTGCCTATGTAACAGGAGATACACAACAATCCTGGTGTCTTACCACCATTGACATCAATACCGGCGCTACAACTTCCCCGGGACAGGGCAATCGAGATTCCTATCCGCGCTGGTCACCAAGTGGTTCCAAGATTGCTTATCAAAGCACCTATTCCGATAGCATGGGGATTCGTATCGTAGATATAAAAAGTCAAACAGACATTTCAGTCCCTCACATTTATGCATGGAATCAACATCCCCGTTGGGCTCCTGATGGAAAACGATTGGCTTACAGTTCCGCAGGTGATACGCCCCCCTTACAAGCAATAATTGTATATGATCTTGAAACGGGAACAGAAGCTATATGGGGCGGAAATCACCGGGGACTTATGCGGCCCATCTGGATGCCCACAACCGATATGATGAAAGCACTTGATCCAGAAGATGAAGTTGCCGCTGAAGCACTCGGACTACTTGCACTAAAATCCGAAGCCGAAGAGTCCGGTGTTTTAATGGCGATTGGAATGATCGGGACGCCTCCCGAAATGACAACTGAAATTTTTATTGTCACCCCATCCCTGGCAATTCCTCTTCTTCCCTTCCTGGCTTCCGACAGCCATCGATATGTGAAGTGGTTTGTCGAAGCAGAACACAAGGGACGTCAGCTTGCCTTTGAATCTAATGACGGCGGCGACCGCGAATTGTTTGTACTGGGGCGTAAAGGTATTATAAATGTAAGTAATCACCCGGCAGCCGACTGGAATCCTGTTTGGTCTCCAGATAACGACTGGTTAGCTTTTGAATCTTTCCGGGGCGGGCGTCGAGGGCTTTACCGTTTACTCGTAAGTACTGCCAATGTTTTTCCTATAGCCGCTAACGATCATTATGACTGCTGGTCTCCCAGTTGGTCGCCTGATGGTAATCATCTGGTGTTCGTCTCCAACCAAACCGGCACACCTCAGCTATTCATTGCCTCCGCAGATGGAACTACAATAAAACCGTTAACTGACGGAACGCATCCAGCATTGGCACCTGTCTGGCAACCAAAACAAAACTAAGATAGGAAACTCATGAAACATATTAAAAAAGTTTTACTCACCGTTACCATTTTCTGTTGTGCGTTTCAGCTACCCTCGGAATCACGTGAATCCGACGGCACGTTGGGCCTAATTCAAACCCCCAACAATGGTGTCCCGGTAATCACCACATCCGCTATTTCATTTCAAGCTACACTTTCCAAAGAGGCAACACTTACACTAATAAAAAATGACGGTTCCTCTTCGCCACTACACACGACATGGACCCCCTTACCCGGCGATTTAGTACAAGCCCAATGCACTATGCCCGTCCCTCCGCTTCCCGGCACATACACGTTATGTGCAGAAACAAACGGCATTAAAGACTGCAATATCCGATCTGTTTATATCCGGGAAAGTATTCCAGAATCCTACACGATTGCCCATATCACGGATACACATATAGGGACGACTCGTCACCCGCGAGAATCTATTGCCATCATCAGCGACATTATTGACGCAACCAACACTTCTGAGGCTGACCTCGTACTGATCACAGGCGACCTGACTGAAGATGGCACCCCTGAACAATTCCAACATTTTCTCGAAGTTATGGATCGCTGCCAGATGCCCACTTTTGTTATTGCCGG
>JAGLCZ010000562.1 GCA_023145975.1 Candidatus Hydrogenedentota bacterium
GATAACGTTCAAATGTTGACGCCTGTGGCTCACAGGCATGAACACGGGAAGGAGAACTGACTAACGTAAGTATCCCGACACTTAAGCCTACACTTGATCGTACACTTCGTCGCCACCCTTACTCGGTCACGCTTAAACGAACTGCTTAGTCGTTGATAGACAGCAGTTTGTCGATAAAGTGAAGCGGTTAAGGGTAGCCGAGTAAGGGTGGCGGTTAAGAAAGCGAGTAAGTGCCCGATCAAGTGTACGCCACCCCGGCGTTTGTGGACGGCTATCGGCAATCTGGTTGCAGGCGTCAACATTTGAACGTTATCAAGGATTTGGAATCTCTTGTTTGCTATAGACTAGAATACCGGGATATTTACACGAATATCGCAAATGTAAATATCCCGGCAAGGACTGCTCCTTATGAGTACACACCATGTGGATGCACGCGGGTGCCTATGCCCGAAACCGATCATTATGACAAAGGCAGCATTGGATAGCGCCTCTCCGTCCGACACATTGACGGTGCTGATTGACAAGGAAGAATCAAAGACCAATACAGTCACCTTTCTGGAAGATAACAATATACCTGTAACATGGGAGCACGCTGAAGGAGTCTTCACTCTACAGGTTCACAAACCGGATCATGAGATCACAGCCAATGTCTCAGAAACATCATGCCCGATTACGAAGAAAAAACCATGATCGATTTGCTCAGCACGGTGGAAGAGGGGGGCTGCTCTTCAAAACTATCGGCTTCCGACCTGAGAACAGTGCTTGAGGATATTCCCTGTGTGAAAGACGATCGTCTACTTGTGTCCATTGACACCGGTGATGACGCTGGCGTATATAGGCTTACTGACGATTTGGCCATCATTCAAACAACTGACTTCTTCCCTCCCATTTGCTCGGATCCGTATGAATTCGGGCAGATAGCGGTGGCCAATGCCGTCAGCGACGTGTTTGCCATGGGGGGAGAGGTACTGACTGCATTAAACCTCGTGATGTTTCCAAAGGACAACCTACCTCTAGCAGTATTAACGTCCATACTTCGTGGTGGCGCGGATAAACTTCAGGAGGCTGGTGGAATTATCGTGGGTGGTCATACGATAGATGATTATCCACCCAAATATGGATTGGCGGTCACGGGCGCTGTTCACCCGGATAGTCTTATCACGAACGCGGCAGCTTCCCCGGGAGACATGTTGATTCTCACAAAACCAATCGGAACAGGAGTTATTGTTGCAGGGCAGCGAATAGACAATGTTTCGCAAGGTTCCTACCAGGATGCGCTTGAGAACATGAAACTTCTCAACAAAAATGCGTCAGCTATCATGCAAAAGCACAAAGTCCGTGCAGCCACGGATATTACGGGATTTGGGCTGTTGGGGCATGCTTATCAAATGGCATTGGCAAGCAAGGTCACCTTCCAGATGCATAGCAAGCAAGTACCTTTGCTGAATAGCGCGTATGAATTGGTCAAAACAGGATGTATACCGGGCGCATGTTTTAGAAATCAGGAATATGTGCAAGCCGCCTGCATGTTTTCTTCTGATCTGGATTACAACAGAAAA